>DRQI01000089.1 GCA_011330545.1 Flavobacteriia bacterium | reverse complement strand
TGATAGAAACCGTATTGTTCCTTTGAATCGAGAACTGCTGAATCTAAGGCCGTTACTATATGGTTTATTGACATTATTTGATTAATGGAACGTTTGTGAGGTTAATTTTATATTTTTTATGGAACGCTGATGACGCCGGTTTTTTTATGACTATTATGATTTTTAGTTTTGGGTTTATTTGTTTAGTTGTTTAGTTGTTTTGTCTTTATTATCTCCAATTTTATTTATGGAACGCTGATGACGCTGATTTTTATGATTATTATGATTTTTGGTTTTGGGTTTATTTGTTTAGTTGTTTAGTTGTTTTGTCTTTGTTATCTCCAATTTTATTTATGGAACGCTGATGACGCCGGTTTTTATGATTATTTATGATTTATAGTTTCTGTGTTTATCTGCTCAATCTGCGTTATCTGCGTTCTGTTTTTTTATGATAATAAATCATCACCGGTATCTGCCGGTTTGTTATCTCCTGCTGCATTGCCGTCGCCCTCTCCTTCTGAAGGTGCATTGGCGTCGGCATTGTAATAATCTTCAAAAATTTCTTTCATATCGATACCGTACCGTTCGGCAAAATTCTTTTGAATGTCTACATCTTTTTCGCGTATTTCGTGTAATGCCTCGGCATAACTGCTGTATACGCCTTGCATTACTTTTTCGTGTACCGGAATATTGTCCATCATCTCTTGACGTGCCTTGGCACTGGCGGTATGCATAGAGGCCAATGTTTCGCCGATGTGTTCGTCGGTTTTCACGCCTAAATGCTCAAGAATTGCAGCAAATTCTTGGTCGGTCCTTGCTTTTAATGCTACCACATACCCGTCGTAATATTTTAATCGTTCTTCGGTATCACTCTTTAGTTTAGCACGGTGGGTCTGTAAATTGCTTCGCAATGAAGTCAATACTTTAATGGTTAAATTGTGTTTGTGTACAAAACTATCTTTACTGGCTGCTAAGGTAGTATAGGCATTTTTAAGGCCTTCGAGCTCTTCCACTTTTTGTTCTAAGGTAGTTACCTTGCCAACTGCCTGGGCATATTCAGCCGATTGCTTGTCAACAATTTCTTCCAATTCTTGGCGGGCTTGTTTTAGCAAAGCATAGTGCTCTTCTAGCTTGGCCTCTACTTCTTTTTTCTTTTCTAAGGCTTTGGTATGATTTTTTGTAGCTTCAACAATGGCTGTTTGCAATTTATCTTCTACTTCTTTAATTTCTACTTCCCTATTTTTTAAACGTGTAACAGCCGCTTGGCTTTTATATGACAATTCACTCAATAAAGTTTGAATATCAGCACTTTCAATTCGCTCTTGGAACATGGCTTTTGCCTTATTATCGGCGCCATCACGCGTTTTTTGGGCTTCCTGTAATTCAGCCTGTGCTTTTTTGATTTTGCTTTTTCTCCCCCAAAGGTTATTCCACCAAGTATCAGGTTTATTCTCGGCATCTTCTAAGTTAATTTTTGCGCGTTCTAACGCCTTTTGGGCATCGTCAATTACTTTTTGTTCATCGGCATTTAACGAAGAGAATTTTTCAAATATGATTCCTACCTCATCCTGATAATCTGTTAAATCTTTTATGGCATCTAATAACGAAGTCCTGTCTTTTTCTGCCATGTGAACCACATCGTCTAACGTGGCATTTAATATTTTTTGGCGTACTTCAGGGTCATCTTCTTGTGCTAGTTTCGATTTCATGGTGTCAATGGCCTTTCCCCAATTAACATCCACTTTATCTTGTTTATCGTTAGAACTGGTTTCTAATAAATCAAAATCATCAGACATGTTAGTGTATATTTTTAAGTATTGAACAAAATTATTTTGAGGAAGCAATTTCGTTAAAAAATTTTAATTACAAAATAGAAACTGCTTAAATATATGTAGCTACCATTGAGTATATGTTACAAATTTCAATCATCATAATGGTTTTCTCTAAATCATTGCCAACCGAATTATTTTGATAGTATTCTAATAATCATTGACTTGTACAATTGCTGAGATGCTAATCAGTCATTATCATTAAATTAAATGCCAGTAGCTTCTTAACCCCAAAATAGGATATTGTTTTATCACAGGGATACTATAAGATATCTAATTTTAAAGGAGCAACCTTCATATGAAACGATGAAAGTATTTTTTTCAACCAATTCTTTGGTAACTTCTAATTTTTGATTCATACAATTTTGTATTTTAGCGCCATTGTAAACACCAAACCATTTTTATGGATATTAACTTCAATAAAAACGAAGACCATCACAAGCTGCAAATTGCTGAGTTAAAGAAAAAATTACTTAAAGTTTACAAAGGCGGTGGCGACAAACGCATTGAAAAACAGCATGCCAAAGGAAAGTTAACTGCCAGAGAACGCATTGATTATTTATTAGATACCCATACCGATACTATTGAAATTGGGGCTTTTGCAGGAGAAGGTATGTATGCCGAACACGGAGGATGCCCTTCCGGTGGAGTGGTTGTGAAAATAGGGTATATTAAAGGCAAACAGTGCATTGTAGTGGCCAATGATGCCACGGTAAAAGCCGGTGCTTGGTTTCCGATTACGGGAAAAAAGAATTTGCGGGCACAAGAAATTGCCATAGAAAACCGGTTGCCAATCATTTATTTAGTTGATTCTGCGGGAGTATATTTACCGATGCAAGATGAAATTTTTCCCGATAAAGAACACTTCGGGCGTATTTTTAGAAATAATGCCATTATGAGCAGTATGGGCATTACCCAAATTGCCGCCGTGATGGGAAGTTGTGTCGCCGGAGGTGCTTATTTGCCCATTATGAGTGATGAAGCATTGATTGTTGATAAAACCGGAAGTATTTTCCTTG
>DRQI01000088.1 GCA_011330545.1 Flavobacteriia bacterium | reverse complement strand
TGGTTTTGATTTAGGCTTGTGGTTTTCGGTAGGAATGGTAGCATTGGCGGCCGGGGCAATTTTATACCAAACTTCAAAATTAAAATATGAATATTTACCCGATCAGTATGTTGGTGCTGCCGTAGGCTTATTTGCTTCTTTTATGTTGTTGTTTTGGTATGTATTGAGAATTGTAATGTCTAGGGATTAATTTTACAAATATACCTATGGGATTTTTAAATACAATTTTCGGTAAAAACCAAGATAAGTTAGCTAACATACCTTGGAAACCATTGAGAAATATTCATCAATTAGACACCATCATCAATGATTCTAACGTGCATACACACCTTATTTTTAAACACAGTACTCGTTGTGGAATTAGTAGTAGTGTATTGAGGCGTTTTGAAAAAGAGTTTGATACTTCATTGCCTGTACAACTTTATTTTTTAGACCTCTTAAGCCATCGCGAAATTTCTAATGAAATCGAGCAACGTTTCGGCGTGGCACATCAATCGCCACAGGTATTAATACTTAAAGGTGGAAAAGTAGAAGCACATGCCTCTCATTATGATATTTTAGCAATGCGCTTTTCGTGAGGCAACTCTTTTGTATCTATGTTCAATAAGAAAACTTTTACGATTCCTAATATACTGTCATTTTATAGGTTGATTTCGTTTCCGGTATTGTTATATTTTGCGGTCAATAAAATAGAGAAAGTTTTTGTAGTGCTATTAATTATCAATTTGGTTACTGATATTTTAGATGGTTTTATTGCCCGAAAGTTTAATATGCAAACAGAATTAGGCGCACGTTTAGATTCTATAGCGGATATCGGTACCTATATTTTGGCCATTACAGGTATTTTTATTTTTAAGATAGATGATTTTTCACCATATCTTACCAGTTTTCTGGTCTTTATTGCATTATTTGTTTTTTCTAACTTATTGTCATTGTTAAAATTTAAACGATTCCCGAGTTTACATTTATATTCTTGGAAAATAGGAGGTTATATTCAAGGTTTCTTTTTCTTCGTCCTTTTTGCTTTCGGGTTCAATACCTATTTTTATTATATTATGATTGGTTGGGGTATTGCTGCCTTTTTAGAGCATATTAGTATTCAGTTGATGATTCACCAAATGAAATCGGATGTAAAAGGCTTGTATTGGCTATTGAAAGATAAGGAGGTATGATTGCTTTTTTGTATAAAGTTTTATGGGGTTATTTTGGCTTGGGCGGTGTGGTTATTTACATTATCAATAAAAATAAAACAGAAAACTTTAAAAACCGGAATTGGCTTAAATATGTTGTGTATTTGTTGATAATCAATAGTTTATTTGTTAGTATTTTAATTGATAGCCGTTATTTTGCCTATTTGTGTTTTGTCATTGTGGGAATGGGTTTCTATGAAATTATCAGTAACACTTTAAAAACCCATAAGGTAAAAACAGGTATTTTTATATCTATTTTTTTGGGTGTTTTCGCTTATTTTTTCTTGCGTTTTAGCCAATTACCTCAAAACAGCTTATTTTACGTATTATTTATGGTAACCGTATTTGATGCCTTTAGTCAGCTTACCGGGCAACTGGTAGGAAAAAAGAAACTGTTTCAGGCGTTAAGTCCAAATAAAACATATGCGGGGTTAATAGGAGGGTATTTTATGTCAATACTAACTTCTATATGGATACGCGATGTGTTAAAAATGGACATTGAAACCGCCATAGTTATTGGTTTTTTAATGGCGACAGCTGCTTTTTTAGGCGATTTATTAGCATCTTATGGAAAACGTACATTCGGCATAAAAGATTATAGCCGTTTGATACCCGGGCATGGAGGTTTTTTAGATAGGTTTGACAGTTTGTTGTTGGGAGGAGTGTTTTTTCTATTTATTGCAAAACAGCTCTAACTATGAATGAACAATTGGCTTTTACCATCATTTTTGCAATTGGCTTTATACTATTGTTGGTATTGAATGAATTTATATACAAACGCTATCATATCAATGCCGAATATTCGCGAAAGTTTGCACATATTTTTGCTAGTTTATCAAGTTTGGCATTTTTGGCTACGATACAATCACATTGGTATTTACTATTTTTGGGAGCCTTATTTTTTCTAATTTTATATATCGGAAAGCGTTATCACAAGCTCAAATCTATAGATTCTGTTCAACGAAAAACTGCGGGGAGTTATCTCTTGCCTATTGCCATTTATACGGTGTTTTTTATTGCCGAGAAAAGTAATTCTGAATTGTTTTTTATCTTGCCTATTTTGATTTTAGGGATTAGTGACCCGTTGGCAGGTATTTTTGGAACTTATTTTAGAACAAAAACGAAACAAATTAAACTTGCCGGTAGGCCAATAGACAAAACTATATTGGGTTCTTGGGTGTTTTTTAGTGCCACGCTGCTCATTTCACTAATCACATTATCTTTTTTCGAATACCCGTTTGGCAAGCTGTTAGCCATATCGATAACCATTGCTTTTGTTGACACTTTTGTTGAGATGGTAAGTGTTAGAGGCTATGATAACCTTACGGTTCCGTTGACAACAATTTTACTCTTATTTTTAATGGGCTTATGATGATACTTTTGTATTGGAATTTGTATTTTTAACCTTCGGGAACTTAACAAAGATGGGGCAATTAGCTAATCACATTGTAAAAGCAATGATAAAAAAATATCTATTCATTATCATTTTCGTAATACTGAGTTGCGAAAACAAAAGTATTTTACTCAATAATAAAAATATTGAAAAAATTGCAACCTCCATTGACTGTGATTATTATGTGCTAAAGTATATAGACGAAATAAAAGAAAATTCACTCGTTTCTGTCCGTTATTTTAATACAAACAATCAATTAATTGAAGAATTGACAGGTAAAAATAGAATAAAATACATATATGATGCCAATGGCAAACTAATACAAAAAAAATATTGTAGGTTTCAAAATTGTAATACGTCTTATCGCCAAGTATTGGTATATGATGAATATGACAACTGCATAGGTTCCTATTTTAAGCGTGATACAATAACCGACAGTGATTCAATAGCATTTGATACTGTTAAATTTTACAATAATCAACAGCATTTGATTAGGGAATTAATTCAAACGGGTACCAATGTAAGTGGTAAAAAGTACGAGCGTTGGAAAGAGTATGCATATCA
>DRQI01000087.1 GCA_011330545.1 Flavobacteriia bacterium | reverse complement strand
TTTGATTTACAGAAACGGCATCTTTATATCGTCCTACACGAATGTATATGTGCGATGGCATGTGAACAATATGCCCTGCTCCGGGCATTAAACCGCCTAATTTGTCTGCACTGGCAACAGCGAGATCGGGTTTGGGTAATTCTACCATGTGTATGTAGTAATGATGTGCTCCGGGATGATTTGGATTTATATTCATGGCTCTTTCTAATGCTGCTTTGGCTTCTTTGATATTGGGAGATGGATTTCCATTTTTATCCCAATAATTCCACGGAACGGTATTCATTACAGCGGCGGCATATAGCGTTAGAATATCTGCGTCTTGCGGGTATTTTTCGGCAACTTTAGCCATTGCTTTCATATAAGACTTATTCAATTCGGCGATATCTTTTGTCAAGTCATTACTATATCTTTTTGCCAAGGCTTTAATCAAGGCCTGCTCTTTAGGGTTTGATGCCAATCGGGCTGCCTTTCTGATGGCTTCGAATGCTTTTTTCTTGCGCTCATCATCAGGAAAAGTATCATTGATATTTGGCCCTAACACGTAGGCTTGCCCCCAATAACTCATCGCCGCATTGGGGTCTAAACGCGATGCTTCCATAAACGACCGGTGCGCCTCTGCATGATTAAAAGCATAGGTTAACCGTAATCCTTGATCAAAGAAGGTTTGTGCCATTTTACGGGTGGTGTTAATTGTAAAGGTGTGATTCCCTAAATTTTCAAATAACGGGGAAATTTGCTTGGTAGTATCAATACCTGATAATAAAAATTTTGCCGAGGTACATTTAATAAAATTCAAAGCGATTTTCGGCGGCGAATTTACTTGGTTTGCGGTTAGTTTTAAACTTATAAAATAAACTGTTAATACTAATACGGTTGCAGTGGCAATAATGCTTAACTTGGTTTTCATAAATTGTAATTAGTTGGTTAGTTGGTTCCGGTATCAACCGGAATGGTTAGAAATAAAGTATGAATTTTTATATAGTTTCGGGATGCTATATAATGAGAATCAGGTAAATATACTATATTTTAATGACTATGGATTGTTTTATTGGTATTATATTATGGTTTTGGAAAATGCATTGAAATTTTCTGTTACGGCCGGCATGCCGGCAAAAGAATTCGCCACCTTTCTACTTCATAGTTAATCTCAATATGTTTGTGCAAATATCACGAGAATCTCAATTTGGTTTCAGTTTCCAAATTAGTATCTTCGTCATAAAATAATTGGCCTTTTGTCAAGCACATATTTACATACTTCTATCGAATATTTAAAGGGCGTTGGCCCGGCTCGCGCTGACCTGCTCCGCAAAGAACTCGGCATACGGACGCTAGCAGATTTGGCCAATTTTTTTCCGAACCGCTATATTGACCGAACGCAGTTCCTTACCATAAAACAACTGCAGCAAAATGCTTCTGAGGTTCAGGTAATCGGAAAAATTACGGAGTTAAAAACAGTACAGCAAAAAAGAGGCACTCGGTTGGTAGCCACTTTTACCGATAAAACCGGTACAATGGAATTGGTTTGGTTTCGAGGCGCCAAGTGGATTAAAGAAAATTTAAAAGTTAATACGCCGTATGTAGCCTTTGGCAGAGTCAATTGGTTTCATGGCCAATTTAACATGCCTCACCCTGATTTAGAATTGGTTACAGAATATAAAAAAGGCTTGCAAACAACTATGCAGCCGGTATATCCTTCTACCGAAAACCTAACGAATAAAGGAGTTACAAATAAGGCGATTGTAAAGATGATGAAGCATTTATTTGTTGCTGTGAACACTACTTTTGAAGAAACACTTTCTAAAGAATTGCTTGATAAATTACAGTTAATATCGAAAAGTGAAGCCTTATTGAATATTCATTTTCCTAAGAATCAGCAGTTGTTGACAAAAGCACAACAGCGTTTAAAATTTGAAGAACTCTTTTTTATTCAACTTCAGCTTATCAGAAAAAAACTGATTCACAAGTCGAAAATTAAAGGGAATGTCTTTGAAAAAGTAGGTAGCTATTTCAATAAATTTTATAATAATAATATTCCTTTTGAACTCACCAATGCCCAAAAAAGAGTATTAAAGGAAATCCGCAAAGATGTAAAATCGGGTGCCCAAATGAACCGATTATTGCAAGGCGATGTCGGTTCGGGTAAAACCATTGTTGCATTGCTCACTATGTTGATGGCCTTGGATAATGGCTTTCAGGCAGCTTTGATTGCGCCTACAGAAATTTTAGCCACACAACATTACAATGCTATTTTGGCCTTGTTACACGGATTGGATATACACATTGATTTGTTAACAGGTTCTGTAAAAACAAAAAAGCGAAAGGAAATTCATGAACGTTTGGAAAACGGAAGTTTGCATATTTTAATAGGTACCCATGCGTTGTTAGAAGATAAAGTGCAATTTAAAAATTTAGGATTGGCAATTATTGACGAGCAACATCGGTTTGGTGTAGCACAACGTGCTAAGATGTGGATGAAGGGGAGCCGGCCTGACGGCGAATTAAAAAAAGCAATTCCACCACATATTCTAGTAATGACGGCAACGCCTATACCGCGTACATTGGCTATGAGTGTCTATGGCGATTTAGATATTTCGGTCATTGATGAGTTGCCACCCGGCCGGAAACAAATTATCACGGCACATCGCTATGACAGTAACCGCTTGAGTGTCTTTAAATTTATGAAAGAAGAAATTGCCAAAGGAAGGCAGGTTTATGTAGTATACCCCTTGATAGAAGAATCTCAAAAACTCGATTTTAAAGATTTGATGGATGGTTATGACAGTATTACGCGAGAGTTTCCGAAACCCGACTATCAAATAAGTATCGTACACGGAAAAATGAAAGGAGCAGACAAAGAATTTGAAATGAACAGGTTTTTAAAAGGAGAAACCCAGATTATGGTAGCCACCACTGTAATTGAAGTAGGTGTTAACATACGAAATGCCAGTGTGATGGTAATAGAAAGTGCCGAGCGTTTCGGATTATCGCAATTACACCAATTGCGCGGTAGGGTTGGCCGTGGCGCAGAACAGAGCTATTGTATTTTAATGACAAGTTTTAAATTGACCGCTGATGCCAAAATCCGATTGGAAACGATGGTAAATACCAATGACGGATTTGAAATTGCCGAAGTAGATTTGAAATTGCGAGGCCCCGGCGATTTGATGGGCACACAACAAAGTGGCGTATTGAATTTGCGGATAGCAGATATTATTAAAGATGCCCCTATTTTAAAACGTGCCCGTGAGTTGGCCATTGAAGTATTGTATAAAGACCCTAATTTAGAAAATACAGCAAATAAAAATATAAAGAAAACATATCGTCAAATTACTAAAAACAGGGCTATTTGGGCTAATATTAGTTAATCTTTCTAATCTTCCTTCCCGTTTTGATTAGGTGGATAGGAAGGTTTGATATAACCTTACCTACCGCCAAGAAAATACATGCGGCAGGTATGGGTTACTCTTTTATTAGTTAATATCTTCTCCTTTTATAAGTTTATTCAGGTTTGCTTGGACTCTATCTTTGTTAGCCTTTGCAGGAGCTAAGGCCATCGCTTTTTTCATATATTTAATTGCGGCTTTATAATTTCCTAAGGCAGAATAGCCCCGTGCTAAACCGTAATTTACCGGCCATGTATTTTTATGGTGTGCTGCGTTCCATTTGAACACCTCAAGGGCCTTGTCTTTTAATCCTAATGATATGAGTTGCCTTCCATATCCGTGAACTTGAAAGATATTGCCCAAGTTTAATGATTCATCCATGAGTTGTAAGCCTTCTTCTTGCTTGTTCATTTTGTTTAAGATTGCTGCTTTTATTTGCGCATTGGCAAATGTTTTTTGACTAAAAAATTGTCCGTTTCGCGCCGCATCAATCCACTGCATGGCCTCCTTCAAATCTCCACCGTTATTTAAAGCAAAATTTGCCGCTTGTTCCCAATTGAGCCTGTTAAACCCGGCTTGGCCTTGTAATTTTTTTCTGATGTCGGCTAAGACAATATCGGTTACGGCAAGGCCAATTTTAAACGGAATTTCTTTTTTCTCCCATTGTAAGGCCGCTGTTGTCGATGTGGGCTGTACTTCTATAAATTCATAGGTCAGCAATTCTTTATGTGGTATTTGCCGTGTTTTAACGGTTACTTTCAACGCATCTTCTTCAGGATTGTAGAAGAAACTGCCCCAAGCGGTGGCATTTTTAGAAAAGATTACATCGGCTTCATCATTTTCTTTGATTACCATGTGTAAGCCATAGGTACCTGCTTTTAAAGGTTGTCCTTCTATAGTAACATCATCAGAAAAAGTAATGATGGTATTTTCATTGGCACCGGCACGCCAAGGAGATTCTTTGGCGGTTCCGAACCCGAGGTTATTCATTCCGTATGGTACTAATTTCCCCCAAATTTCACGCCCTTTTACACTGGGCCTAGAATAAGTTATTTCAATTGTTGAAATCCCTACGGTTTGTGATACGGTGGCTTGTTGGCTCGCGCGTGGGGTGTTTAATTGTGCATTTACAGTAACACTGAATGCGAGTATGGCAATAAAAGATATTAGTGCCAAAGGTTTTTTAAAGATACGTTGTTTCATGACGGTTTGGTTAAAATTTATAATTATCTTAGTTTGGAAGATATTTGATAATTAGCAAGTTACATACGAAACACATAGATTATTGTTATAGTATTGTTAAAGTTGATTTCTGAAAATGTTAAAAAATAAGAGGCTGCCTAGAAAGGATTACTTTTTAGGCAGCCTCTTTTCAAGAGAAAAAAGGATATTATTTAACCACTAATTTTTTTGTTTCATTGAATCCTTTTGAAGTACTAATATTAATAAAATAAAGGCCTTTCCCTAAAGTGGAAAGGTCTAGGGCTTGTTCAAAAAATTCATTGTGTACATCTTTTAACTGAATTGTTTTTACCAATCGGCCTTGCATTGTAACAATGGTTATTTGAACATCAATAGGTTCGTCTTCAATATCAATTTCTGTCCTTAAAACAGTCTGATTGCCGTTTGCCGGATTAGGATATAAGGAAGTTTCTTCTATTTCAACCAAGGTATCATTAAAATCTACTCCTTTTCCTAATGGAAAGGTACTGTTGGTACGATATTGTTTTGCTACGCCCGAAGTAGCGGTTACAACTACATTGTCAATGTAAATCTGATCGGCATTTGAACTGGCATCACATTGAAACCTGAATTGTGCATTGGCAGGAAAGTTATATGCCGAGGATGAAATATTTACCGTAGCGGCGGTAAATTCATTATTGTTAAAATCTGTCCCGCTGGCAAATGCCTGTACGGTATGCCAAGTGCTTCCGTCAAAATAACGCAACCAAAAATCTTCGTTAAATTCCATACTATAACTATAAAAGTTAAAAGTAACTTCTAAATTGTCATAGGCGGTAACGTCATAGGCACTTGAAGTCATTGCTGAGGCGGTACCTGAATTATCTCTGATTCTGATAGAGTAATTGCCATCAAAAGAACGGCTACTGTTTATCCGGTAACAATCGGCTCCGCCATCTGTCCAACCGTCCCAACCGGTTTCAAAAGAATGCGCCAGCAGGATATTGGTAGTTCCTCCTCCGGTGCCACCGCCCGATGTAGTATGCGACCCCAATCCGCCAAAAGTATCGACAGCAAAAGAATCCCATTCTGAAGTTGTATATGTAGTATTCGGATTGGTAATGGTATTGATTCTTCTCAAAGTAACATCTGCTGCAAAATTTGCCGAGCCTCCGTTAAAATTACCCACAATATCTATCAGCACATTATTTTTAAATAACCCAACCGGGTCATTGCCATTAAACAGCATGGCATCTGCACCGGTAGCCAAATCTGCTACATTTAATACGGTGGCAGTGGCAGCACTATTGGCAATAACAAATACATCTCCGTCAATTAACTGGCCCGATAAATTTAACCCAGCGCCCCATGAAGCACCGCCATTTGTATTTCTTTTTAATGAGTAAGCTGATAAATCTATTGTGTTTCCGGTAACGTTGGCAATTTCAATGGCTTTATTATTTGAAGAGCCTTCTACATATTCTGATATGAATAATTCGTTGCCATTGCCACCGCCACCATTACTTAAAGTAGTTACATTTACTGCATTGCTTGCATTCGAACTGTTATTGGCAGCATCCTTTGCTTTAATGGTAAAAACATAGGTTGTAGCCGCTGTAAGGCCGGTTGCAGTATAAGATGTTGTTGTAACGGTAGCTACTAAACTGCCGTCTTTAAATATTTCATAATCTGTAACTCCCACATTATCGGTAGCCGCATTCCAAGTAAGGTCAGTAGTGGTTTGGGTAGTATTGGCAGCTACAAGATTAGTTGGTACCGTGGGCGATGTCGTGTCAACAGTAGCTACATTTATCGTATTGCTAG
>DRQI01000086.1 GCA_011330545.1 Flavobacteriia bacterium | reverse complement strand
TTCTGCCATTTTATACTTTCCCATTGCTTTTAATACCAATCCTTTGTTATAGAGTATCGAAGCATCCCTAAAATCTAGTTGTTTCGCTTTATTAAAATACGCCAATGCATTTTCATAATCTTTTAACTTGTAATAGCTCAAGCCAAAGAGTTTATATACAAACAAAGTTTTAAAATTTTGCGCCTCTAATTTTTTTAAATAAGTAATTGTAGAATCATACGCTTTGTTTAAAAATTCGTTTTGGGCTTTTAACTGTAAAAAGTTTAAACTTTTCGGGTTGAGTTTTAACCCAATATCAATAAATAATTCAGAAGAATCCCTAACTTTTATCGCTTTGAAAAATTTAGCCAACTGATAGATACTTTTTATGTGCAAAGAATCTAAGAGGTATGCTTTTAAATATCCTTTTGAAGGGTCTTTTCCGGTTTTTTCATAGGCTTTTCCCAGTTGATAGTAATAATTTGGGTTTGAAGGGTCATTTTCAATTAATTCATTTAAAAGGGTGATGGATTGTTGGGCATTTCTTTCGGCTAAATATAATTTAGCAAGCGTATATTTTAACAGATAATTATTCGGATTACCCTGTAATACTTCATTAAAAAGCCTAATGGCTTTGGCAGTATTTCCTGAAAATTGGTAGCTTTTCGCCAATTGTTCTTTTATTTCATCAGAGGGTTGTAATTGAAATGCTTTTTGATAATATTTAATAGCTTTTGCACTATTGCCCACTGTTTGATAAATGCTTGCTATTTTTTTAGATATTGCATAAGACTCGTCATTACTTTTTTTAAGTTGTTGCAATGCCAACCGGTAGTTGCCGGTTTGTAAAATACTGTCGGCTTGTACTAACACCGAAACCTGAGCTTCGGTGTTAACATAAAATAGTATAATGACAATAATTAATAATTTCTTTTTCATTATTGAATTTGTAATTTGATGGGCAATGTGTATACAAAGCCTACTTTTTTGCCATTGTGTTCTCCCGGCTGCATTTTAGGTAATGATGTAATAACCCGTATGGCTTCTTTTTCTAATATTTTATGTGGGCCACGTGCCCTAACATTTGTTATATTGCCTGTTTTGTCAATGATAAAATGTACATAAACCCTTTTTTCACCTGTATCTAAACCCAATGATTTGGTAACGGAACTATTAAAATTCTGACTGACAAATTCATTGATTTTTTCTTGAAGGCATTTTTTTGGAGAAATATCATTTTCGCATCCCGGAAAAACCGGAGGCCGCTCAATAATGGCAAATGGAATAACATCGGCATTTTTGTAATTGTCAATGGGTTTGTTTATTTCTATTGCATTTAGATAAATTGTTAATGCTAGAGACCGCTTACCATTTTTATTCTGGTAAATTTTGAGCATATTATCCATTTTTTTGCCGCTTGAAATCTTGCCAAATAATTTTTTTAGCTCGGTATACTCAACTTTTTCTTCTTTCGATAAATCTTCATAGTAAATTTCCTTACCCTGAGGTGTTGCCAGAATATAAACATCAAAATAACCTTCTCTTTTTCTTTTAATTTCTTTGATTTCATTGCTATTAGCTACCCCGTAGTACAAACTTGTCACCCTTTTTTCATTTTTGCCATGAGGCTCTAAAACGTCAATAGTATTTTCACATGAAGTATAAAGTAACATCGCTGCCAGTAAAGGAAAAAGTAATAAATACTTAAACTTTAGTATTTGTTTTGACCTGTTTTTATGTAACATAACAATTCGTTTTTTGATTAATGAATGTTTGAAAAACGGATTGATGAGTGAGATGCGCTGAATGCCAAATGTTTGAGCCAATAAATTGTTGAAATAGCCTTTTTTATCTTTAATGGCCTTAGCATCGGCAATAAATTCATGCAATTCTGAAATTCTTTGTTGGTAGAGATAACTAAACGGATTGAACCAAAATACAACGCGCTGTATTTCAAAAAATAACAAGTCTACACTGTGTTTTTGCCGTATATGTACCAATTCGTGCTCAATGATTTGCTGTTGGGTTTCGGCCGGAATGTTTTGTCCTAAAAAGAGATACTTAAAAAAAGAAAAAGCATTGTTATTTTCTAACAATACCAGCCAATATTTTTGTTTGAATTGTTTTTCATGGGATGAAATCAATTTAAAAATACCGTATAATTTCAGTACAAATAGTAGAAAACTTATGCCGATTCCTATCCAAAATACAATATAAAAAATGTTAAAAAAGAGCGCTGGCTTTTCTAAGTATTGTTCTATAGTTCCCGTAGGTGAAAGTAGTACTTCGGGCAATTGTACCACATAGGTTAGCGGTACGATTTCTTGAGGGTTGTAAAATTTTAAAAACGGAATGAGATAAGCGAACAACGAGGTGAAAAGTAAATACATACGATTCCATTGAAAAAAAGTCTCACGTTTTAATAAGAAATCATACACGGCTAAGAATAGCAGTTGAAACAGCAGTACTTTTATAAAATAGTCTAACATTATTCTACTATTTTATCAATTAAATAAGGCCCAGTACCACTCTTAATTCTAATTTTATCATTTGAATAGTTGATAAATACTGAGAATCTTACGGCAACATTTTCCCCTTTGCGAATGCCCGGAGTCATTGTTGATAATTCACTTACTAGGTGTAATGCTTCTTTTTTAACCTTTTCATCTTCGGTAAAAATAGTTGCAGTGGTTTTGCCATTTTTTCCAATCAAAAGGCCTATATAAACCATTTTCCGTTTACCCTTGGAAGTTTTGAGGATAGTAAAGTCAAAATTTTCTTTAAAGTGTGTATAAATGTTTTCAGACAAACACTTTCGTATTTCATATTGAGAAGTTATATTTTCACATCCCGGATATATCGGAGATTTCTTTACTAAAGACAATTCATAAGATTTTTCTTTTGTTTTAGCAGTACTGTTTTTTTGGGCAACCAGCTTAATCGAAAAGAACACCATAAGAATGGTCACAGGAATTAGCAATAAATATTTTAATTTTAATACTTGTTTTGATTTGTTTTTGCGGAACATTTGAATACGTTTTTTTAAAAGTGAGTGTTTAAAAAATGGATTGATAAAAGAGGTATGTGTAGTGTCAAAGGTTTGCAATAGTAATTTGTTAAAATAGAGTGTGCTGTTTGTATCTTTAATGGCCTTAGCATCAGCAATAAATTCATGCAATTCAGAGATTCTTTGTTGGTAGAGATAACTAAACGGATTGAACCAAAATACAATGCGCTGCATTTCAAAAAATAACAAGTCTACACTGTGTTTTTGCCGTATGTGTACCAATTCGTGTTCAATGATTTGCTGTTGGGTTTCAGCCGGAATGTTTTTTCCTAAAAAGAGATACTTAAAAAAGGAAAAAGCACTGTTCTTTTCTAACAATACCAACCAATATTTTTGTTTGTGTTGTTTTTCATGTGATGAAATCAATTTAAAAATGTGGTATAATTTCAGTACAAATAGTAAGGAAGCAACGGCAATTCCTATCCAAAAAATAAGGTGAAAAGCATTAAAAAAAAGTGTTGGTTCTTCTAAATGCTGTTTGATGGTTACTGTGGGAGAGAGGAGCATTTCGGGCAATTGCACCACATACCCTTGCGGCAAGATTTCATGAGGGTTGTAAAATTTTAAAAACGGAATGAGATAAGCTAACAAGGAGGTAAAAAGTAAATATGCCCGGTTCCATTGAAAAAAGGTCTCGCGTTTTAATAAGAGGTCGTATACTGCTAAAAACAGCAGTTGAAACAGCAGTACTTTTATAAAATAATCTATCATTTCGTTTATTTTTACATAAAAACCATAAATGGGATTTTTATTAGAATAGTGTTATTGCCAACTCTTAAAATCACTTTTTCTTATCATTAATTTCTTTGATGATGGTTTCAAGCTCTTGCAAGCTGATATCATTTCTTTCTACAAAAAATGAGACCATACTCTTAAAAGAACCTCCAAAATATCCATCTGTCAATTTCTGCAAACGCTGGTGGCTGTATACTTCTTTTTTTACTAAAGGATAGTATTTATAACCTTTGCCAAAAGGTTCGTGCGCAACAAATTTCTTATCTTCTAAAATCCTGACAATGGTAGAAACAGTATTGTAAGCGGGTTTGGGCTCAGGCAGTTGGCCAATAATTTCTTTTACCGTACACAACTCTAGTTGCCATAACACTTTCATCAATTGCTCTTCAGCTTTCGTCAATTGTTTCATATCTATTCAATTAATTTTTTAGTTTTAAAATACAAATATAACTAAATAGTTAGTTTAAACTAATTTTTTAGTTGAAAAATTCATATTTTTTTATTATCGTAACAAAAATTTGATTTCACACACTTATTGGTGTACATTTAAAAAATAAATTAAAGAGATGGATATTTTTTTGCTAATTGTAGGAGCCTTGATTATGTTATTGGGTTTAATAGGTTCTTTTTTACCGGTATTGCCCGGCCCCTTAACAGGATGGGTAGGCCTGCTCGTATTACATTTAACAAATGCCGTGCCTATGGATTATACTTTTTTAGGAATAACCTTAGGAGTAGCAATTCTAATTTGGATATTAGATTATATTATTCCGGTTTTAGGAACAAAAAAATTTGGCGGAAGTAAAGCCGGAGCCATTGGCACTATAGTAGGATTGATTTTAGGAATTATTGCCCCGATTCCGGGTGGTTTTATCATCGGTGCGTTCTTAGGAGCCTTTGTGGGCGAAATGACACATGATAGCAAAGATGTTTCAAGGGCGTTAAAAGCAGCATTTGGCTCTTTTTTAGGATTTTTAGCTTCTACTTCCTTAAAATTCTTAGTGAGTACCGTCTTTTTTATATTCTATATCAGTAAGGCGGTAAAATATTGGGACGCCTTTATCCAATAAAAAAGCTCCTCTTCCGATAGCAGCGGAGTGAGAAGCCTATTTTATCATGAAAAATTTAGTATATAGTATGTTTTTTGTCTTTTTCAGCAGCAATTTTCCCGGTCGATTACAGTTATCCTTTTGAGAAATGCCTGTTGTAAATGTTTTTTCTCAGTGACTTTTAAAGGTTACTTTGTGTTTCATTTACATGTATGAAACAACCGGTATCCTCATTTTCCTACCCTAGCGGATAACTATTTTGTAACTATTTTTTAATTACCTGATAACAAGTATTTTACAATTAACTACAACTAGATTTAATTTGAAGTATGCATATTTTTAGCGCTCTCATAATTTTAGAACCTGTTAGTCAGTTCACAGCTTTTTTAAAAAATAGGGCAAATTTCTATTCGTTTGGCGAATTAGTTATTTGTATATTTGTAAAACTTTCAAAAAAAACATGCACTATAAAAGAATTTTATTAAAACTGAGTGG
>DRQI01000085.1 GCA_011330545.1 Flavobacteriia bacterium | reverse complement strand
TTTTACGAAATACAATACAACAAAACACCCCTTAAAACCATTGCCTATAATTATCCTCGAAATGAAAGTGACCTGACGAGTATAAAGATAACCGATTATATTACAGGGGCTTCAAATGTTATACAAACCGATTCGATAAACGACGCATTTGCCATTGTTTCGCAAAAAACTAAAACTACCGAATGGTGGCAACTATTTGTAGGCTTGGCATTATTGTTTTTAGTGATAGAAGTACTCTTACTCAAATTTTTAAAACCTTAACGGAAAATACTACCTTCATGAATATTCTCATAAAATCAGCTAAGATAATCGACACACAGAGCAAGTTTCACCAAAAAACATGTGATATTTTAATTGAAAACGGAAAATTCACCAACATTGCTGCTAACATTTCAAATCAAAAAAACTATAAAGAAATTGTTTTAAAAAACCTTCATGTATCAACAGGATGGTTTGATAGCAGTGTTTCTTTCGGCGAACCCGGATATGAAGAGCGTGAAACTATTGCCAACGGACTCAAAGTTGCAGCCAAAAGCGGGTTTACCGATATCGCCCTCAATGCCACTACACATCCGGTGATAGACAATAAGTCGGCTGTTGAATTTTTAATTAGCAAAGCCCAACACGCTGCTGTTTCGCTATACCCGATTGCCAATATCACTCAGCAAGCCAAAGGTATAGAATTGGCAGAATTGTACGATATGTCAACTTCGGGCGCTATTGCTTTTGGCGATTATAATACACCCATCAGCAATGCCAATTTGATGAAACTGGCCCTGTTATACGCACAGAATTTTGGAGGTTTGGTACTCAGCTTCCCACAAGATACTGCTATTGCCAATAATGGGGTTGCCAATGAGGGCAACAACAGTACGCGCTTGGGCTTAAAAGGGATTCCGGCCTTATCGGAAGAATTGCAAATTGCACGAGACCTCTTTTTACTCGAATATACCGGTGGCAAACTGCACATACCCACCATTACCACTGCAAAATCGGTAACACTAATTGCCGAAGCCAAGAAAAAAGGCTTAGATGTTACTTGCAGCGTAAGCGCACACCACCTCTTTTTAACCGATGACGAATTGACGGGTTTTAATACCAATTGCAAGGTGAGTCCGCCCTTACGCACGGCAAAAGATACCAACGCCTTGATAAAAGGTATTCAAAACCGAACGATAGACATGGTAACCTCTGACCACCATCCGATAGATATAGAACATAAAAAAGTAGCTTTTGAAAATGCCCTAGACGGCACTATTGGCTTAGAGAGTTTTTTTGGGGCGGTAAATGCCGTACTCGGACTCGAAAATACAATTGATTGTATAACAAATCGGCCAAGAATGCGTTTTAACATTGAAAATCAACCTATTGCTATTGGTAAAAAGGCATCAATTACATTATTTGACCCCGATATCAATTATGAATTTCAAGAAAAACACATTCTGTCAACCTCTAAAAATGCCTGCTTTTTAGGAAAGAAATTAAAAGGAATAGTATACGGAATAGTAGCCCGAAATAAGTTAGTACTCAATAAAAATTAATATATTTAAACCCAATTAACTAAAACCGAATTATAATTATGGAAAATACAACAGTTACAGAAGGAAAAACAACAGCAATTATCAGCTATATAACTTGGATTGGAACGCTTATTGCCTTTATTATGAATAATGATAAAAAAAATTCTTTTGCTTCCTTTCATATTAGACAAATGATTGGGTTATCGATTTTATCAATTATAAATTCATTTGTCATATCAAGGTTTGCTGGAAATTATGTCACCGGTGCCATAGCAATCATACTATTTGTATTATGGATAATAGGTTTTATCGGTGCCGTTCAAGGCGAAGAAAAAAAGATTCCCGTTTTAGGAGATATGTTTCAAGATTGGTTTAAAAGCATTGGATGAATTGTTTATAATTGATAATAATAAGATGAAAACGTTAAAACAATTAGAACGTTTACAAAAAGTGCATAAATTTATTAAACAGAAAAAAACTGGCACACCTGGAGAATTTGCCCATATATTAGGAATTAGTAGACGACAATTACACTATATTATTGATTATCTTAAAGAGTTAGAAGCTCCATTGGAATACAACAGAAAAATACCCACCTTTTATTATAGTTACGATTTTGATTTATTAGTGAACATCAAAGTACAGGTCATAGTCAATGATGAACTTAGAACGATTTATGCCGGAAATACGCTTTTACAAGAAAACTTCTTAAGTGCAAGGTTATTGCACGGAACGGATTTATCTTAGCACCATCAAAAATGGATATATAATATTATTCATTTTAATAAGTCATTGTAAACACAAGAAAATATAAATTGTTTAAATGTTTTCAAGACAAAAAACAAATATTAACTGTTTGTATCAAAACAAACGTAAAAATTAACTTATGAATAATTTAGAAAAATTGAATGTTCAAAAATTAAATGGAAAAGAACTAAGAGCCGTTAATGGTGGTAGAAAACCAGTTCTTGCGGGATCATGGTCATTTGATTTAGGGATAGGCGAAGCTATCGGTGAAATTATATATGAGACTTGGTTTATATAACCATTTAATAATTACTAAAAAATAGAGATTGAAGATTTCATAGTTTACGCTTTTAAGAACTATAATAATTTTTATTTATTTTTGAAGTCATGCCTAAAGCATGACTTTTTTACAATATAGGAAAACCCTATCCTTTAATCGTACGGTTTTTTTACATCACTTTTAACCCTTCCAAAATTTATGACGTTGGAAGGGTTTTTTTATTTATCAAAGTCTTGTAATTTGGGGGCAAAACAATAGTATAATGTTTTAAATTCTTACTATTTTTGAAATCCTATTTTCTAAACACTATAACCTACATATTAGAACATGCCGAATTTATCTTTAGAATACCTCATCAGGCCACCTAAAACAAAAAGTACCAAACCTCCCCTACTCATTCTATTACACGGGTATGGCAGTAATGAACAAGACCTCTTTTCATTTGCCGAAGAATTGCCCGGCGAACTGCTCATTATCAGTGCCAGGGCACCACTGTCAATGGGCTTTGGCAGTTATGCGTGGTATACCATCCATTTTGACGCTACTGACGGTAAATTTTCTGACATCCCCGAAGCTATCAATGCACGTGAAACCATTGCCCGCTTTATTGACGAAGTCATTGCTAACTATGAGGTAGATACCAATAATGTTTTTTTACTGGGCTTTAGCCAAGGTACTATTTTAAGTTATGCCGTAGCCTTTAATTATCCCGAAAAGGTACAACACGTTATTGCCCTAAGCGGTTATATCAATGACGAATTATTGCCTGAAAAATTAATCAAAGAGAAATATACCCATTTAGATTTTTATATCTCACACGGTACCGCTGACCAAGTATTGCCCGTTGAATGGGCCAGAAAAGCACCGCCGTTATTAGAAAAACTCGGCATTCGGTATTCATATCAAGAATATCCTGTGGGGCATGGGGTGGCACCACAAAATTTTTATAGTTTTAATACGTGGATTCAAGAGCGGATTTAGCCGTAAAACAAATAGAAAATTCATCGGAATCATGTACCTTTATTCACTCATATAAACTTGTGCTAACAATGAAAAAAATTGTACTCTCCTTCATTTTTATATTGGCAATAAACCCTTTTTTCGGACAAACTGCCCATACAGTAAACTACAAAGAACTCGATGCTTATTTTGCAAAAATGGTCAACGATTGGG
>DRQI01000084.1 GCA_011330545.1 Flavobacteriia bacterium | reverse complement strand
TATCGTTCTGTAAATTTCTTCGTATAGCGGCAAAATATTTTCAATTGAGAATTGTTGGGCAAATTCTTTTGCGCGTCGCTTAAATTCTTCCAACCTGCCGTCATCTTCTAAAATATACAATGCATTTTTTGCCATGTCATCAATATCGCCGACATTACTCGTAAATCCGGTTACGGTATGTACATTTACTTCCGGTAAACCTCCTGAATTTGAAGAGATTACCGGTGTTCTTGCCGCCATCGCCTCCAAGGCTGCCAACCCGAAACTTTCGGTTTCCGAGGGCAATAAAAACAAATCGGCATAGCATAAAATTTTATTGACTTCATTGCTGTTTCCCAAGAAAAGTATGTGATCTCTTATACCCAATTCTTTTGATAGCAAATCGGCATGCTCACGCTCAGGCCCATCACCTACCATTAAGAGTTTTGAAGGGATTTTTTCTCTAATTTTAGCAAAGACTTTAATAACATCGAGAATACGTTTTACCGGCCTGAAATTACTGACATGTGCTATAATTTTTTCATGCTCATCGGCCAACGTATTCCGTTTACAATCAACATCTTTAATACTGGGATATTTTTTAAAATCTATAAAATTATAAATAACTTCTATGTCTTTTTTTATTTCAAACAAGCGTAAGGTATCATTGCGAAGGCTTTCTGAAACGGCTGTTACCACATCAGAATTATTAATGCTGAATTCTACGGCAGGCTTGTAAAAAGGATGGCTTCCTACCAACGTAATATCGGTACCGTGCAACGTAGTTACAATCGGGATATCTATATCTTTTTCTTTTAACATTTGTTTTGCCATATAAGCGGCATAGGCATGTGGTATGGCATAATGAACGTGTAAAATATCCAACCCGTACCGTTCTACAATGGCTACCAATTTACTCGATAATGCTAATTCATAAGGTTGGTAATGAAATAACGGGTATTCTTCAACAAACACTTCGTGAAAGTGAATGTTATTGGTTAATGTATTTAAACGTACCGGTTGTTTTGAAGTAATAAAATGTACTTCATGGCCTTTTTTTCCCAGTGCAATGCCCAGTTCGGTAGCTACCACTCCACTTCCTCCAAAAGTTGGGTAACAAACAATTCCTATTTTCATACGTTCTTATTTATTTGAATTTCAGCCCGATATATATCAGGAGTACGATGTGACAATTAACATTTGTTTATAGACGTTTTTCTCTTATCAACCTTTCTATTTTGGGGGCAAATTTTTAAGCATAAAACGCTTTACGTTTTCACCCATTACTTTCTTGATATCTTCTTCAGAAATTCCCACTTTTAGCATCTCTTCAACATATAGCGGCAATCCGGTAATATCGGTATGTATTTCTATGGCGCCATCAAAATCTGAGCCCAAGGCCACATAATCGGCACCTACCAAATCGATACAATATTTAATTGCTTTTACACTCGAAGCCACTGTACTATCACAAGTGGCCGGCTTAAACATGGCAATACTGATAAGTCCGCCCGATTTGGCAATCATTTTTAAATGTTTGTCTGATAAATTACGAACGGTTTGGCAGGTACCTTGAACGCCGGTATGCGATGAAACAACCGGTTTTGTTGAAATTTCAAAAATATCATCTATCAGTTTGGGTGAACTATGGGCAATATCTACAATCATATTCTTTTCTTGCATCTTTTTAATTACCTGTTTTCCAAAATCTGTCAATCCTCCTTTAGAAACCCCATGTGCCGAACCTCCTAATTTATTGTCAAAAAAGTGTACCGGAGCCATCATTCGCACTCCGGCATCATAGAGTTTATCTACATTTTCTATTTTTCCGCTCAAGGCATGCATGCCTTCTATCCCTAAAAACCCTGCCGTCATATTAGGATTCTTTTGTTTATCGGATATGTATTGCCGCAATCCGGCAGATGATTTGATAATCCTGAATGTACCTGCTGATTTTTCTTCAAATGCATGTAAGGCCTTACACTGTGCCAAAGCCCTATTGGTAAGGTTAAACCATGAATTTATAGGCCTGCGTTGTAGTATAAACGGAAGCGTTATCTGATCGGTATCACCGGTATTATTATCAAAATTCATATTCTTCGGCGCCTTAGTCACTATGGTAAAGGCTTGCAATGCCACCTTGGCTTCAAGCATTCTCGGAATGTCTACAGAACCTTGTTCGTTTTTTTGCAATAAATTGCGTTTCCACAAGAGGGCATCGCAATGCATATCTGCAATGAAATTTAATGAATTGTATAATTGCTGTGCTTTTGCCGATACCGAATAGGGTGGGTGCAGCGTTACGGTGTTGAACTTTTTATCTAATTTTTCGGGTACAATTATGGTGGCCGCAATACCGAGAATTACCAACAGTACCAATATGCCCAATGCTATTTTTTTTAATCGTTTCATCAATTATTATTTTTTAAGGATTCGCACGCCTAAGCTATCGCACTGTAAATAAAAAACTTGACAGTGTTACGTTGCAATTAGTGATTGCAAAATTATTAAATATGCGTATTAAACCTTAATTTTGATATCCGTTTAACGGGAGTAAATTTATGATTTTTAATGGATTTTAATTCTTTTTTAGCACATATTCCGAAATTAAAAGCCTTGCCATTGGGTGGATTGCCTTCACAATTTAAAATGGCTCCTGAAATTAGAAAACAATATTCTTTACGAGATATTCAAAAAAAGAACCCGAAAGAATCGGCCGTACTCGCCTTATTTTATCCTGATGCGTTAAATAATACGAACTTATTATTAATGCTCAGGGCCAGTTATAACGGAGTACATTCTGCACAGATAAGTTTTCCCGGAGGTAAAAAAGAAGAAGGCGATAGTAATTTGATGCATACGGCATTGCGTGAGGCCGAAGAAGAGGTAGGCGTTTTGAGAAATGATGTTAAAATTATTAGAGAATTAACCAAAACCTATATTCCGCCCAGTAATTTTTGGGTAACTCCTTATATAGGAACTCTTGAAATGACCCCTTCCTTTCGAATGAATAATGAAGTAGAAAAATTGATTGAGGTACGTGTAACCGATTTATTGAATGAAGCTGCCTTA
>DRQI01000083.1 GCA_011330545.1 Flavobacteriia bacterium | reverse complement strand
TGTGCTACATTGTCAATGGTAATCCCTGAGCCTACTATCACCGGAATTTCACATGCTTTTTTGATGGCTTTTAGTTCTTCTAAATCGGCAGATATACCCGTACTTGTACCGGTAACGATGATACCGTCGCTTAAAAAAAATGCGGATGCTTTTACCGTTTCAACAATGTTGACATCATTGGTAATGGCATGTGAGCTATGCTTCTTTTTGATATCTGTAAAAACAGCGATGTGTCTGGCATCAATAGATTTTCGGTATCGTAGCAATGCCCCTGCATTGGCGTCTATATATCCTTCATCGGCAACATGGCCAAAAACAAAACCTTCGGCTCTGATAAAATCCAGTCCGGCATTATTGGCAATAGCAACCGCCGCTTTATTTGCCGAAGACAATACTTGTATGCCGCAGGGCAAGCCGCTTACTTTTTTAATTTCATAGCCAATAATGCTCATTAACGAACTGATTTCGTGGCCAACATCATCTTTTAAATACGGAACATCGTGCATATTTTCTAAAGCCAATGCATCAATTCCGGCTTTTATATAGATTTCGGCTTCAGCTACAGCGGTATCAATAATTTTTTGAATACTCGTGTTGAATTTTGGTGTTCCGGGCAAGGCTTTTAAGTGAATCATGCCCACTATTGGTTTGTCAATTTTAAATACAGATTGAAATTTTTGCATAAGTTTGTTGCTTTATCTTGTAAATTTACTTTAAATTTAAGAAAGTTTTTTAATCAATTTCTATTACCATGGCTGATATTCCGAAAATAACTGTACTAGGTGCCTCCATCATTGATTTGATTGGTTTTTCAAAAGAAAAATTAATATTTGAAGATTCTAATACGGGCACCATTGAAACCATATTGGGAGGTGTAGGTAGAAATATTGCTGAAAATTTGAAGCGGTTGAATTTTGATGTTGAATTTTTAAGTGTTTTTGCAACGGATGAATTTTCAAAAACACTCATCAATTCTTGTAAAGAGTTGAATATTTCTATTGCCCATTCATTAACCGTAAAAGAGGGTGTTTCTCCTTTGTATGTAGCTATAATGGACCGCTTTAATGATTTGGCATTGGGATTGTCTTCTATGGAAATTTACGATGACATTCCCGATTCTTATATTTTAAACAACTTAGAGGTAATTGCCCAAACTGACTATTGTGTATTGGAAACCAATTTGCCTGCTTCTATTTTAGCATTAGTTACCGAAAAGTTACCCGATACGCGTTTCGCGTTAGAAACGGTTACTTCAAAAAAGGCATTAAGGGCGAAACCTATTTTAGACCGATTACATATTTTAAAATGCAATGCTTTGGAAGCCGAATTGTTGAGTGATATGAAAGTTGAATATGAAAGTGATTACGAAAAGATGGTAGAACATTTTTTAAATTTGGGTGTAAAGAAAGTATTTATAACCTTAGGAAGCGATGGGGTTGCTTATGGTGACGAAGATGAAATATATATATCAAAAAACAATATTATTACGCCGGTAAATACCAATGGGGCAGGCGATGCCTTTATGGCCGGGATACTCTATGGAGAACTCAAAAAATTAGATATGTACGATATGGTAAAATTTGGGGCGGCTTGTGCACAAATTACCATTCAACATAAAAATGCCGTACACCCGGACCTTTGTGAGCAAATGGTTTTAGATGCAATAGTATGATGTCAAAATATCTTGAAATAAATCCTATTGTTGCCAATGGGTTGAAAAATAACACTCCGGTAGTGGCTTTAGAATCTACTATTATTTCACATGGGATGCCCTATCCTCAAAATATGGAGACGGCACTGAAAGTTGAAGAAATTGTACGGAAAAACGGCGCTATTCCGGCTACTATTGCTATCCTTGACGGAAAATTTAAAGTGGGTTTGGCCGCTGATGAAATTGAACATTTAGGAAAATCAGGACAGCAAATTGTAAAAGCGAGCCGGCGCGATATTCCGTATTTGATTTCTCAACAAATAGACGGGGCAACTACCGTTGCTTCTACCATGATAGCTGCTAATTTGGCGGGTATTAAAGTATTTGCAACCGGTGGTATTGGCGGGGTACACAGAGGTGCCAGTACTACTTTTGATATATCGGCAGACTTACAAGAGTTGGCTTCAACCGATGTAGCCGTAGTCTGTGCCGGTTTTAAGTCGATTTTAGATTTAGGATTGACATTAGAATACCTGGAAACTCATGGGGTTTCTGTATTGGGTTACCAAACCAAAGAACTGCCTGCCTTTTATACTCGAAAAAGCGGATTTGAGGTTGATTATCAATTGGATACGCCTGCTGAAGTAGCTGGTTTTTTGCATACAAAATGGGAGATGCAACTACATGGCGGGGTGGTAATTGCCAATCCGATTCCTGAAAAATATCAATTGGATTATGACGTGATTACCAAAACGATTAACGATGCTATTATCGATGCAGAAATCAATAAAATTAAGGGGAAAGAAAGCACTCCGTTTTTATTGGCAAAAGTAAAAGAGCTAACGGGTGGTAAAAGTTTAGATGCCAATATTCAGTTAGTTTATAACAACGCTGCCTTGGCTGCGAGAATTGCGGTGGCTTATGCCGGAGGATAGTTTTTGAGTGGTTTGTTGTTGCTTATTTGACTGCGAAAATAACCTTATAGTTATAAGTTATTTCATTATAAGGTAGCATGTGACAGCGTGCCACCTCATTTTTAAATTTAGAAATTCCGATATCTTCTTCAGAGAAACCTCTTTTCAACAGGGCCTCTAAGCCACCTTGGCTTAAGGCAATACCAATAAATTGTTCTTTATCGAAGGTTTCGGTTTTATGGTAATAGCTTTCTTTGAGAAAATTAAAATACCCACTGTTTTTAATTGTTGAAAAATGGCCTTGTTTGTTCCATTTATGTGCAATGGTTTCTTTTAATTGATGGGTTAAACGGCTTACATTTTCAAACAAAAGGGTATAAGATTTTTCAAGTTCTATATTGACAGAAGGCGGCCAAATTACATCGTAAATTACCAAGACGCCATTGTTTTTTAGAATTCTATCTATTTCATTGAGTGTGCTTTGCGGTTCCATCCAATGGAAAGATTGCGAACAGGTAACGATATCGACAGATGCAGAAGGCAACGGAATGGCATGTGCATAGCCTACTATATAGCTGCAATTATCAGATTGTTTTTTGTTGGCCAATGCAATCATTTCTTCACTGGGTTCTATGCCGATGGCTTTTTTAGAAAAACGGCTCCAAATTTCGGTTGAGATTCCGGTGCCACAACCCAAATCTACAAGAGTGTCGGCATGAGAAATGTTGGCATAATTCAATGTTTGATGAATAATTTCTAGGGGTGGCGATGGCCTGAAAGTGTCATAGAGGTTTACATAAGCAGCACCGGTAAACCTATCGGCATTGCGTTGTAAATTTCTATGTTCATTTTTTTTCATCGGTTTTTTCATTAACAACAATGGCCATTTTATCGCCTAAGGGGCTAACGGCTATTCTTGTAATTCCG
>DRQI01000082.1 GCA_011330545.1 Flavobacteriia bacterium | reverse complement strand
TATGAGTAATAACGAATTATCATTCTGGCAAAGATTAGTAAAAAGATTGACTAGGGCTAATGAATTAGGCCATGAAGAAGAAGTCATGACCGACCACGATTATGACGGAATTAGGGAATTAGACAATGTATTGCCGCCGTGGTGGTTATACGGTTTTTATATTACCATTGCAATAGGTATTTTTTATTATGTACAAGTATTTACAAATTCTGAAGAATACAGCCAAGAAAAAGAATATGCTGCTGATGTGAAGCGAGGAAAAGAGGAGGTAGCACAATATAAAAAAGACCATCCTGAATTGTTTAGTGATGAAAATTTGGCCGCTCTTACTGATCCGGCTGATATTGCAAAAGGAAAAGCGTTGTTTACAACAAATTGTACGGCTTGCCATTTGGCTGACGGAGGTGGTAGTATTGGCCCCAACCTTACCGATGAATATTGGATTAATGGAGGTGGCTTTAAAAATGTTTTCCATACCATTTCTAAAGGAGGAAGGCCCGGTAAAGGGATGATTGCTTGGGAAAAAACATTTAGTCAAAAACAACGGCAACAACTGGCTAGTTTTGTTCTATCCTTACAAGGTACCACGCCGGCAACGCCAAAAGCCCCGCAAGGAGAAATTTGGAAAGAAGGTAATAAATAAGAGGGTAGTACCCGTTAATTAGAGATACTTCTATTTTTTTGTGCCTAATGTTATAAATGTATCATTGTGTTTCATTTATTCATGGTAATTTTGCATAAAAATAGAAGTATTTTTTAACCTGGATTATGCATTAGCCCCGAAGTTTCGGGGTAATGAGAGTTTAAGGTACAATAAAATATAAAGTTTTACTGATTTCAGCATAGCACCGTTATGGTTAAAGCAGAAAAGGTAGCAAAGCAGTATATTTTGCAGTAGTTTGAGCTCGGAATAGAAAGTCTAATACACAACTCGGGTTTAATGAATTTAGTGTAGATAATGACAACTCAAGATAAAGAACACTTTAGAGATTCTATAGGTACCATTAATGAAGAAGGAAAACGCAATGTTATTTTTCCTAAAAAACCTAAAGGTAAATTTACCAATTACAGAACCTATGTAAGTTGGTTGTTGTTGGCCATTTTATTTGTCTCTCCTTTTATAAAAGTAAACGGAAACCAATTTTTACTCTTTAATATATTAGAGCGTAAATTCAATATTTTCGGACAGCCATTTTGGCCACAAGATTTTCATTTATTGGTATTATCCATGTTGGTTGGAATTGTGTTTATTATCCTGTTTACCGTAATTTTCGGCCGTATTTTTTGCGGTTGGATGTGTCCGCAAACTATCTTTATGGAAATGGTCTTCCGTAAAGTTGAATACTGGATAGAGGGCGATAGGCCCAAACAAATACGGTTGAATAAACAAGCGTGGAACGCTGAAAAAATAAGAAAAAAAGGGCTAAAATGGCTCATTTTCTTTTTTATCTCATTTATCATAGCCAATGTTTTTTTGGCCTATATTATCGGAAGCGACGTGTTGCTAAAATACATCACCGAAGGCCCGATGAACCATGTAAGTACCTTGATAAAATTACTGGTATTTACCTTGGTATTTTTCTTTGTATTTGCTTGGTTTAGAGAGCAAGTATGTATTATTGTATGCCCGTATGGCAGGTTACAAGGGGTTTTATTAGACCGAAAATCTATCGTAGTAGCTTATGACCATAAACGGGGAGAAGCCGAAAAAGGCAGAAAAAAATTCCGTAAAAATGAAGATAGGGCAGCGCTGGGTTACGGAGATTGTATTGACTGTAATCAATGCGTTGTAGTTTGCCCAACGGGAATAGATATCAGAAACGGAACACAATTAGAATGCGTAAACTGTACAGCCTGTATAGATGCCTGTGACGAAGTAATGGTAAAAACAGGATATGACCCCGGTTTGATACGATATGCCTCAGAAGACAATATTGAAAAAGGCGAAAAATTCAAATTCAACGCCAGAATAAAAGCCTATACCGCAGTATTGACTATCTTAGTAGCGGTACTGGTAACTTTATTATTTTTACGAACAGATATTGAGGCCACTATTTTAAGGTTGCCCGGGCAAATGTTTACCACCAAAGGCGAGGTGGTTAGTAATGTGTACACCTTTAAACTCATTAATAAAACGGTGAAAGATTTAGACAATGTTGAAATTAAACTGATATCACATGCCGGTACAGTAAAAATGTTAGGAGGTGATAGCCAAGTACCAAAAGGCGGTTTGACAGAAGGAACCTTGTTTATCGAAATTGATAAAAAAGATTTAAAATCTTCAAAAGAAAAACTGAAAATCGGAATTTACGAAAACGGCAAATTAGTAGAGACGACAACTACCAATTTTCCGGGTCCTGTAAAAATAAACTAAACAATGTCTTTTAGGCTTAATACTGCCGGATGTTTATAAAAGTAAGGATATCTTAATTTTATTAATTAGAAAATGCGAATAAAAATCAATTGGGGAACGGGTATTGTCATTGCGATGTTATTATTTATGGCGTTTATTTTACAATATGTATATAAGGCCGTTACAAATGATAAATACAATCACGAGTTGGTCTCAGAAGATTATTATAAAGATGAACTGTATTATCAACAAGAAATTGACAAAGTAAATAATGGCAATCAGTTAAAAGATAATATCCGCATAGAAGCGGGTAAAGATGGCTTCGTAATTACTTTCCCTAAAGAAATGGATGTTTCTAAAATTACCGGTACAGCTTATTTTCAACGGCCTTCAAATAAAGATTTAGATTTTGAGCAAAAACTTTCACCTACAATCTCTCAATTGGTAATAAAGCATGCCAATTTGGTTTCGGGAAAATGGAATGTAAAAATTGACTGGAAATACAACGATAAAGAATATCTGTTAAAAGAAGCGATTTTCTATTGAATGGAAGGTTTTTTATAGATATTTAATAAAATCAAAATTCAACCTTGTTTTATACGGCTTTTATATTAGGATTGTTAGGAAGTTTTCACTGCATTGGCATGTGTGGCCCCATAGCCTTTGCGCTACCCGTAGATAGAGCCAACAAATCTAAAATGGTATTTCAAACATTTTTATATCATTTTGGCAGGTTGGTTAGCTATGCCCTAATCGGCTTAATTTTTGGTATTGTAGGCAAAGGATTGTACTTGGCAGGGTTTCAACAGCGGTTATCTATTGTCATGGGCGTTTTGATGATTCTTATCGTGTTGATTCCGCCACAAATCTTTAATAAATATAACTTTTCGAAGCCACTGTATAAACTCATTGGGTATGTTAAATCTAAATTGGGGTTTTACCTCAGGCAAAAGAGCAATAGCACTTTTTTTTCAATAGGGTTTTTCAATGGTTTTTTACCTTGCGGATTGGTCTATATGGCGCTTATAGGAGCTATTGCGGCATCGAATGCGGTAAATGGAGCATTTTATATGATACTTTTCGGATTGGGTACCGTACCCATGATGAGTATGGCGGTAATAGCAGGAAATTTTTTGAAAATTTCAATACGCAATAAAATACAAAAGATAATACCCGTTTTTGTGGTTATTATTGGGTTGTTATTTATTTTGAGAGGGCTCGGGTTGGGCATTCCTTACATTTCACCTCCCGATGCCAAACTACAGATTTCTAACAATGCATCGGCTTGCGAATAATGCAGTTGTTAGAATAGTGATAGGTTTCAGAACCCTTTGATTACCTACCGGTTAAAAGTACTGCTACATTCAAAGAAGTTTTAATATTTTATTAAGAAAAAAAAAGATTTTCAGACCCCATTTTTAGGTATATTTGGTTTCGCAAAACAAAATAATTGCTGTTGCCATGCCTAAAAAAACAATGTACGCCTTGGGGATTATCGCAATCCTACTACTAAGCTCCTATTTTTATTTTTTTAATACTGATGAAGAAAAAGTGGCGATAACGTCAGAAGTAAAGCGAGGGGTATTTAAAAATGAAGTTATTATTTCGGGCGAAGCCCAATCAACCAGTTTAAAGAAAATAAAAGGGCCGGCAAACCTCAGAAAATTTAAGTTGAGGGATATCAAAATTCAAGATTTGATTCCCGAAGGTACCGTTATAAAAGCGGGCGATTATGTGGGGCGGTTAGACCCAACCGGTGTCAATGAGCAAATAATTGATGCCCGTTTAAACCTAGAAACAGCCCAATCGAAATATACACAGCAAAAATTAGATACTACCCTGACATTAAAGCAAGAGAGAAATGCGATAAAAGATTTAGAATTTAACATGGAAGAAACCCGGTTAGAATTAAAACAATCTATCTATGAGCCACCGGCAACTATCAGAAAGTTAGAAATAAATTTAGAAAAATTAGAAAGAGATTTAAGAGAGCGAAAAGAGAATTATGCCATCAAAAAAAGGCAAGCCCAGGCCAAAATGGTAGAAGTAGGTACCGAAGTTTCTAAAATAAACAAACAGCTAAAGGCATTGAAAGACCTATTAGCGTCATTTACCATATATTCTGATTCAAATGGCATGCTAACCTATGCTAAAAATTGGCGTGGCGATAAAAAGAAAGTAGGCTCAACCATAAGCCCTTGGGATCCTACCATTGCCAATTTGCCCGATTTGACAAAAATGGAGTCTAAAACCTATGCCAATGAAGTTGACATCAGAAAAATAAAAAAAGGCTTGCCGGTAAAAATTGGTTTTGATGCCTTTCCTGATATTGAACTTGACGGAATTGTTACCAGCGTTGCCAATGTGGGAGAAAAGAAGCAAGGCTCAGACATCAAAATATTTCAAATATTGATAGAATTGACAAAAACCAATGAGAATATCCGTCCCGGAATGACCACTTCGAATCGGATTTTAACTTCCTCTAAAGAAGATGTGTTGACCGTTCCGTTAGAGGCCGTATTTTCTAAAGATAGCATAAGTTTTGCTTATGTAAAAGCAGGATTTTCGGTAACAAAAAAACAGCTTCAATTAGGAGAATCAAATAATGACGTTGTCATCGTTGAAAAGGGCCTCAAAGAAAAAGACGTAGTATATTTAACCAAACCCGAAGGGTATGAAGAAAAAAGCATAAAACTACTCGGCAATGATTGATAAAGTGCTTTTTGAT
>DRQI01000081.1 GCA_011330545.1 Flavobacteriia bacterium | reverse complement strand
CTGAATTAAATGAGGTACAATGGGCGAATCTAATAACAATACTTCATAACCTTTATCTTTGGCCTCTTGTATATAACTGTGTTGCTCTTCTTTATTAGAAGCGTACAATACCACTATATTTTTATCTTTATCTGTTTGATTGTCTTTGATTTTAGCAATCAGTTCTTCAAAGGTAAAATAGGTATCATCAACTGTTGGATACAATGCAAATTTCTGTGCCTTTTCAAAGAATTTGGGCTCAGAAAGCATTCCGTATTCGATGACAATTTTAATATCATTCCATTTTTTCTCAAAGGCTTCCCTGTCTTTTTTAAATAAAGATTGCAGCTTATCGCCTACTTTTTTAGTGATGTATGACGAAATTTTCTTTACGGCTCCGTCTGCTTGCAGATAACTTCTCGATACGTTTAACGGAATGTCGGGCGAATCGATTACTCCTCTCAACATCTGTAAAAATTCAGGAACGATACCTTCTACATTATCGGTTACAAATACCTGATTTTGATAGAGTTGTATCCTGTCTTTTTGAATGTCTAAATTGGTAGTCAACTTAGGGAAATACAAGATTCCGGTTAAGTGAAACGGATAATCTACATTTAGGTGGATATGAAATAGAGGTTCTTCAAATTGCATAGGATATAATTCCCTGTAAAAGGCGAGGTAATCTTCATCTTTTAAACTTTTAGGGGATTTTGTCCATGCCGGATTCGGATTGTTGATAATATTATCAACCGTAATCATCTTTTGGGGTTCGGTAACCTCTTTGCCGTCTTTGTCTTTGGTAGTTTTGGGTTTGTGTTTGGGGTCGGGTATTTCTTTGGTTCCGAATTTAATCGGTATCGGCATAAATTTATTGTATTTTAATAACAATTCGCGTATTCTGCCTTCTTCTAAAAATTCAGTAGAATCGTCATCTATATGCAATACAATTTCTGTACCTCTCTCTTTTTTATCGGCATCAACCAAGGTAAATTCAGGGGAGCCGTCACAGGCCCAATGTACTGCTTTGCTTCCTTTTTTGTATGATTTGGTAATAATTTCTACTTCTTTAGCCACCATAAAAGATGAGTAGAAACCAAGTCCGAAATGGCCAATAATGCCCGCATCATCTGCCTTTTTATCCTTAAACTTAGCTAAAAAATCTTCGGCTCCCGAAAAAGCAATCTCATTGATATATTTTTTTACTTCTGCTTCGGTCATACCGATACCATTGTCAATGATATGAAGTGTTTTAGCGTCTTTATCAATTTTTACTTCTATCAATAAATCGTCTACATTGCCTTTATAATCGCCAACCGATGCCAAGTGCTTTAGCTTTAATGACGCATCTGTAGCGTTTGAGATCAATTCGCGTAAAAATATCTCGTGGTCTGAATACAAAAATTTCTTTATCAGTGGAAATATATTTTCGACCGAAACATTAATTGTTCCTTTTGCCATAATGAATAGTTTTTATTTGTAATTCGAGCGTATGCACGAATTTTGTTAATTTCAGTTTAATTTCTCTGCTAAGGTAACAGTCAAAAAAAATACCAAAACTCATAAAATGACAAGATGGCAGTACAACGGTTAAAAAAATAGGCCATTGCATCTCCTTTCACTCAATTATTTATGATTGAACTCGTTTAAACTTTTTCAATTAGCTAAAAAAGTGTCTCATTGTACTTCTTATAAGCGAACTGAATACAAACTGCAATTTACTATTCTATGCATAATATTTTATCTATATTTGAAACTGTAAATAATTGACTGAAATATGTATAATTCAAAAATTACCGGACTTGGCTTTTATGTGCCGGATACTGTTGTAACCAATGATGATTTAGCAAAACTTATGGATACCAATGATGCGTGGATTCAAGAGCGTACCGGTATCAAAGAGCGCCATTGGATACCCGAAGGCAGTGAAGATACTTCTGCCATTATGGGTGTTAAAGCCGCTAAAATTGCTATTGAACGTTCGGGTTTGTCAAAAGATGACATTGATTTTATTGTTTTTGCCACGTTAAGTCCCGATTATTATTTTCCGGGCTGTGGGGTGATGGTTCAAAATTTATTAGAATTGCCAACCGTAGGTGCCATCGATATCAGAAACCAATGTTCTGGATTTATCTACGCACTTTCTACAGCAGACCAATTTATCAAAACCGGAATGTATAAAAATATTTTGGTGATTGGTGCCGAATACCATTCAAACGGATTGGATAAAACCACTCGCGGAAGAGGGGTTTCTGTTATTTTTGGCGATGGTGCCGGAGCTTGTATTTTATCGAGAAGCGAAGATACCACCAAAGGCATCCTTTCTTCGCATTTGCACAGTGAAGGCAAATATGCCGATAAATTGATTGTAAAATCGCCGAGTATCGCCCATTGGGTACCCGAAATAATCGCTTCTAATGGCGAAGATATTTCTTATTTTCCTTATATGGACGGTACTTTTGTGTTTAAAAATGCCGTTGTGAGATTTAGCGAAGTTATACTCGAAGGCTTACACGCCAATAAATTAGAAGCTAGTGATATTGACATGTTTATTCCGCATCAAGCGAATTTGCGAATTTCACAATTCGTACAAAAAAAGTTTGGCTTGACCGACAGCCAAGTGTACAATAATATTATGAAATACGGCAATACTACGGCCGCATCAATTATTATTGCTTTGACCGAAGCTTGGGAAAAAGGAAAAATAAAAGACAATGATTTGGTAGTATTGGCTGCTTTTGGCAGTGGATTTACTTGGGGAAGTATTATCATTCGATGGTAAAAAATATTCGAAATTAGCCGATAGCAATGAAAAGGTTCACTGTAATTTTGATAATTAGCTCTTTTCTATGCATTTCATGCGTAAAAAACAATTCAAAAAATAAGGATTTGATTGGCAAGTGGAAATTGACGGAAGTATTGGTAGACCCCGGAAATGGCAAAGGTATTTTCAATAGGGTTGCCAGCGACAAAACCCTTGAATTTTTTAGCAATGGCACCGTGGTTTCAAACGGAAACTTATGTGTGATGGATACCGCAGCCGGCCAACAAACCGGCGGTACGTATTCGTTAAAAGAAAAAACAATACGCCCTGACAACTGTCAATTGGAAGGTACTGATTTAATCATTCATTTTAGGCTTGAAAACGATGCTTTAGTCTTACAATATTCTTGTATGGAGCCTTGCTTTGAAAAATATGTAAGAATACAAAAATAATTGCTTTTGGGCATTCTATTTACAATGTTATTCAGTACAGAAACTTCGTGGGTAATGTGGTGCGAATGTAGTGAACCGGCCTGCCGGCAAAAAAAGCGAATCTCAAAAAAACAGAATTGAGATTTCTTCCACATCACAATGACAACATATTTATAATCAGATTTTTACAAGTTATTAATTACATAAAACCCATTGTGTAGAACTTAGTAATCTAACCCGGTAACATACTCTAATTTGGCTTTCCATATGGCCAGTTGCTCGCGATAGTTCTCTATATTAGAACGCACATTTTTTAGCAATGGATTGTCATCGTCTGCATTTGAAATAAAGCTGATATTATTTTCTAACTGTTGAATTTCGCGGGTTACCTCATCAATTTTTTTCCTTACGAATAATTGTTCATTGTCTACTTTGCGAAAATTACGTTGCGAAATATAGGTATTGATCGTATTTTTGAACTTTAACAGGGCTATTTCTTTTTCGTCTAAGTCTAACTTCGCATATAAGTTCTGCAACGTTTTATTGAATTTGGTTTCCAAATGGCGCATATTGCTTGGCAAACTACCCAAAGCCCGCCAATCATCAATATAACTGTTAATTACCTCTAAGGTAAGCGGTTCGCCTTTATCGGCCTGGCTTTTAAGGTTTTCTAACAATTCTTTCTTCTTAGTAAATGCTTCTACCTGCTCTTTATTGGCTTCGTCTTGTACGCCGTGTAACCTGTCAAAATAATGGTTACAAGCCGCTTTGAAACGATTCCAGATTTTATCAGAATACTTTCGGGGTACATGCCCAATCGTTTTCCATTCGGCTTGGATTTGCTTCATAATCTCTGTGGTAGTATCCCAATCTTCACTGTCTTTTAGGGCTTCGGCTTTTTCTACCAAGGCATTCTTTTTAGCAAGGTTTTCATGCTGGCCTCTTTTTATACTTTTATAAAAATTATTTTTTTCTCTATTAAAAGCACGTGTAGCGTCTTTAAACTCTGTCCAAATTTTTTCATTCAGTGCCCTGGGCACGCGTCCGATACTAAAAAATTCTTTGCGAATGGCTTCCAGCTCCCTAATTTTTTGTTGCCATAGCTTATGAGAATTAAGGGCTCCGTCTACCAAATTATTTATTTTAGCAATCAATTCTCTTTTTAAAATTACATTTTCTTCATATTTAGACTCGAGCTCTTTTTGTAGTTCGTGCCGTTGCTCGTGAATTTTTTTGGTGGCCTTGCTAAAACGCTCCCAAATATCTTCCCGGTACTCTCTGGCAACGGGGCCAATATCTTCTTTCCATAACTTGTGCAATACTTGTAATTCTTTAAATGCTTTATTCAAATCATCACTTTCTGCCAAGGCTTCGGCTTTTTCTACTAGCTTTAACTTTTCTTCTAAATTATGCTTAAAATCTAAATCCCTAAAATCATTACTCAAATGCAATAAATCATAAAAGCGCTCTACATGATGGTGGTACGTACGCCATATATCATTGTATTTTGCCCGAGGAATTTTACCTACTGCCCGCCACCGTTGCTGCAAATCGCGAAACTGATTGTACATGGTTGACGGCTCGGCATTGTTTATCAAATCTTTGAGTTCTTCTATTAAGGCTATCCGTTTGGCTAAATTTTCTTTTTGCTCGTCTTCTAACTGTTTGTAATAACGTTGCCGTTTTACTTTAAATTCAAAAAGTAAATCGTTATACTTAGATTTAATAGGGCTTGAATATTGAAAGTCTATTTCATTACCGCCATCGGCCATAAAGGCTTCTTTTTTTTCTTTTAGCAACGCTCCGTATCGCTGGTTAAAACAAAGTTTTATACTTTCTACGGCTTCTTTTAATACCGGTAT
>DRQI01000080.1 GCA_011330545.1 Flavobacteriia bacterium | reverse complement strand
GGTTTACAAGTACTTTTCAAAAAGCCGTATAAAGGCCTTTATATGTTTGTTCAACATTAATTCTTAAAAATAGAAAATTATGAGCACAAACAAATTAAATCAACCAATTAAAATTGCCTTGCTACTGGTAATAGGGTTTTTATCTTCATGCAATTCAAAAAATTATAAAAGTCGAGTTCCTGTTGAAAATGTTGGCGTATCTACAATGTACGAAGCTGTTGAAAGCGACGGCGCTGAGATGTCAACACCTGACGAGCAGAAAAAAGTAAGCCCGCAAGATGTAAAAATTATCAAATCTGCCAGTGTGCGCTATAAAGTTATGGATGTAAAAGAAGCATCCCGCCAAATACAGAAAATAACCGGCAGTCTACGGGGGTATATTTCTGACCAACGGTTTCAAAACAGTACATATCAAACAGAAAATAGGTTTACTATTAAAATTCCTCAAGAGTCGTTTGCGGTGTTAATGGATTCTTTGGGAAAAGTAGCAGAATTTATAGACTATGAAAATATTTCCAGCCGTGATGTAACCGAAGAGTATGTAGATTTAGAATCTCGCTTAAAAACAAAATTAGCGGTAAAGCAGCGGTATGAAATCATTTTGCGGCAACATGCCAAAACAGTAAAAGATATTTTGGCCACCGAAGAAAAATTAGGCGTCATACAAGAAGAAATTGAAGCAGCACAAGGGCGCTTACAATATTTAACCAATAAGGTGTCGTATAGTACTGTTCAAGTTGATTTGTATGAAACGGTTGCTTATAAAGAAACTCCCGAAAGTTATACCAGGACATTTTTTTCTAAAGCAAAAGAAGGCCTTGTTTTTGGTTGGCAATTGATAGAAAGTATTGTTTTAGGAATTATTTATGTTTGGCCTTTGCTACTCATTGGATTGGTATTGTTTTTTGTACTGAGAGCGAAGTTTAAAAAGTAATTGTTTATACCTGTTGTACATTTAGAGTTAAAATAGTTTCCAAAATGCCAATGGTAGTGAATTTTCCACAATGCACAACGGGTTGTTTATGGTTTATGGAAACATCAAAAATCCAACTCAATTACAATTGTTCTTTTAATAATTTTATCTGATCCCGTAATTGGGCAGCAACAATAAAATCTAAGGCTTTGGCGGCTTGCTCCATCAATTTTTGATGTTCCCTGATGCGTTTTTCTATTTCCGGCTTGGGTAGGTATTCCAGCTCTTGTTCCGCAGCCAATGAAGCAGCCGCATTATAGTGAAATGATGAGATATTGTTTTTTGACAAACTACTATCGATACTTTTTTGAATTTGGGTAGGGGTAATATGATGCTCAGTATTGTAAGCTACCTGCTTTTCACGCCTTCTATTGGTTTCATCAATAGTGAGTTGCATGCTTTTGGTGATTTTATCAGCATACATAATTGCTTTTCCGTTTACGTTTCGCGCTGCTCTTCCTACCGTTTGTGTCAGTGACCGGTGGCTGCGTAAAAAACCTTCTTTGTCAGCATCTAAAATAGCTACCAGCGATACTTCAGGTAAATCTAAGCCTTCCCGCAATAAGTTAACGCCAATCAGCACGTCAAATAAGCCTTTGCGTAAGTCTTGCATAATTTCTACGCGTTCTAAAGTATCAACATCACTGTGAATATAGCGGCATCTGATGTGTATTCTACTTAAATATTTGGTCAGTTCTTCAGCCATTCGTTTGGTCAAAGTAGTTACTAAGGTACGTTCGTCTTTTTCTACACGAACTTGTATTTCTTCAATCAAATCATCAATTTGATTGAGGCTGGGCCTGACTTCAATTTCAGGGTCTAATAATCCCGTTGGCCGGATTACCTGTTCTACAAATACGCCTTCGGTCTTTTGTAACTCATAATCTGCCGGGGTAGCACTTACATAGATGACCTGATGCTGCAAGGCTTCAAACTCTTCAAATTTTAAAGGGCGGTTGTCCATTGCTGCCGGTAATCGAAAACCATAAGCTACCAAATTTTCTTTACGGGAACGGTCTCCGCCGTACATGGCATGGGTTTGCGGAATGGTAACATGGCTCTCATCGATAACCATTAAAAAATCCTTTGGAAAATAATCCAACAAACAGAAAGGCCGTGAACCGGGAGCCCTTCCGTCAAGGTACCGCGAATAATTTTCGATACCGCTGCAATAACCCAGTTCGCGTATCATCTCTAAGTCAAATTCAGTGCGTTCTTTTAAACGTTTGGCTTCTAGGTGTTTGCCAATTTCTTTAAAATAGTCAACTTGTTTTACGAGGTCTTCCTGAATTTGGTGAATGGCATTTTGTAAAATATCCGGCGAGGTAACAAAGAGGTTAGCAGGATAAATATTCAATTGCTCAAATTTTTCCATCACACGATTATTGACAATGTCAAAACTTTCTATTTCTTCAATTTCATCGCCAAAAAAGTGAATGCGGTATCCATAATCTCCATAAGAAGGAAAAACGGTAATGGTATCGCCTTTTACTTTAAAAGTACCGCTTTTAATTTCAAATTCGGTCCTTGAATAGAGGCTTTGAACGAGTTGGTGTAAAAATTTGGTCCTGGCAATTTTTTGGCCTGTTTCAATGCAAATGACATTCTTTTGAAATTCTACCGGATTGCCGATTCCGTACAAACACGAAACCGAAGCCACTACCAACACATCCCTTCTTCCCGAAAGCAATGATGAGGTGGTACTCAACCGCAAACGCTCGATATCATCATTGATAGAAAGGTCTTTTTCTATGTACAATCCGCTTGACGGAATATAGGCTTCCGGTTGGTAATAATCGTAATACGATACAAAATACTCCACGGCATTATTCGGAAAAAATTGTTTGAACTCAGAGTATAACTGCGCTGCCAATGTTTTATTATGGGCTAATATCAAAGTTGGCCGTTGTATTTTTTCTACGACATTGGCAACGGTAAATGTCTTTCCCGAACCCGTAACCCCCAGTAAGGTTTGGTATTTTTCACCCGTAAGGATGCCATTGCTAATTTGTTCAATAGCTTCGGGCTGGTCGCCGGTAGGATTGTAGTCAGATTCTAATTTGAATTGCATTTTACAAAAGTAGTGATTTGTAGATAGTTTCGATGCAAATATCGAGATAGAATAAGGATTAAAAGGATACGTAGCACAAACATTAGTTGTCACAAAATATTAATTGTTAAAGCAACTTTTTATCGGTTGTTATTGGCTTGCTATTCTTTTACTCGCCTTATTTTTTGATAATTACAATTTGAGGCTTTTCATTGAATTTATATGATTTCAAAGATAGATAAGTTAGAAAAAAAAGTCCTAAAAAAGCTAAAATGATGATTATATTTCTTTTGTCGTATGGTTTCTTTGTCGTTGTTTCACAAATTCCGCCGGGGCAATTATATAATTTCCGGTTTAATTTTTTGTAAAGGATACATCCAAGACAGATTCCAAATACAGATTCTACAAACATTAAAAACAAACAAAGCCAACAAATACCCAATCTAATCGGGGTAATAATATCAAAAATGATGTAGTAAGTCATTATAACCCCTAAAATCATACCTAATAACCAAGCAAACCTTTTGGGTTTTGCTTCTACCCAATCAGGAGTTTGATTGCTGACAATTAAATCGCCAATTAGCATATAAGGGGCATAAGTTGGATTTACCAATACCCTTACGATAAATTCTATAATAAAAGTTATTGAAAAGAGTTCTGCCCAAAATATGGTTCGATAAAGGTGTACAGAGAAAAGGCTTAAAATACCAAATAGAAACATGATTCCTGCACTTGCCCGTGCCACTCTTTCATTGATTACTTTATAATCGTAGCCATCAATCTTTTCGCCAAAACGTAAGAAAATCTGCATTGTTATTTGCTATAAGGTTTATAGCCCGATTCTTTAATGACTTTTGTAATTGTCACTATATCTGTTTTAGTAGAATCAAATTCAATTACGGCTTCTTTGTCTGTATGCGAGGCTTTAACATTTACAACGCCTTCAATTTTTGATATATTCCCTTCAAGTGTAACTTCGCAACCAACACAAGTCATTCCGTTTACGCCAATGCTTTTTTTAACGATATCAGACGCTTTGACTGTGATTACTTTTTTAGATTTACTTTCAGGTGATAAACAAGATGTTATAAAAGAGAAGCTCATTACAGTAAGCAAAACGAGCAGTACATTTTTAATTTTCATTAGGATAACGATAAAGATTAATAAACTAATAATATGACAAAGATGAATACCGGCAGTAGGGGGTAACCAAATTTTTTTAATCTTTTTTTGTAGATTTTTTTTGTTCGTTTAAGAGTTGGTTTTAAAAAATAGTTTTGCAATCATAAAACCGCCGTTATCTGCGTTCTATAAAAAATTACGAGGCCTTTACAAATCCCTTTTTTGCAACAGTCGGTACGATAGATAAATAAATACAAACGTCCAAAAAGTGACAATAGCAATATCCGTAAAGTGAACGGAATAATCTTTTGACAAGTCTTCCCCAACTTGTTTTGCAACACTTTGTACAGCATTTAAACGGGTAAAAGGTTCTTTGATGAGGTTTGCCATAGATTCTAAGGGGAAAAATTGCATGATATCGTTAGCATGAGGCCTAAATTTCCAATAAACGAAACCTTTGGCAAAACCTTCTATTATAGCCCAAATTAATAATGCGCCGACGGCAAAAGCAGAACGTTTTACCAAGATGCCCATAAAAAGGCCGAAGGAGAAAAACCCAACCAATTTAATAAAAAATGCCAAGAGGTATTCTAAGTCTGAAAAAATGATAGAAGGTTCGGTGTAATCTGAATAAATCAATCCTAAAATCATAGATACTACAAATACAAAAAGAGTAGAAACCGCTGCAAAAACAAGTACCGTATAAAATTTTGAAAGGATAAATTCTTTTTTGCTCAATCCGTCAATCAAGTTTTGTTTTAAGGTTTTGTTACTATACTCATTTGCCATCATCGACACAATGACCAACAACAAGAAAAACTTAAAGATGGCAGCCATATAGGTGTTAAAATGCCAGATGTAGGGAAAGTTGAAAATTCCCATTTCAGCCACATGAAAATTAATGGGGCCAATTTCAAATTTGATAGCGGCAACTAGGGCTACGGAAGTTAGTAGGGCAAAATAAATGATTATCAACACTCTACTAGCTTTATTGTGTTTGAGCTTATGAAATTCTATGTTTAAAAGTCGTAACATATAAGGTAGTTAATTTTAATGGGTTTTATACTTCAACAGCAGCTTCATTGGTAAGGCTTAAGAACTGCTGCTCTAAACTCGGCATACGTTTTACCAAATGCGAAAGGGTAATGCCGTTTTTAAAAAGATATACGTTCAAGTCTGTGGCGGATAATTCGTCTTGCAATACTGCTATGAATTTACCGTTTTCCTCTTTGATAATGCTGATGGCTTCGTGTTTTTCGAGTAAGCCTTTTAGCAACTCTTTTTGATTTTCTGTGTCTAATTCAAAAAGGCCTTTAGAAGCTGTCATTTCATCTACGCGCCCCGAATAAAGTTTAATACCATTTCTAATGACCACCACATGGGTACATACTTTTTCTACTTCGTCTAACAAGTGCGATGCCAGTAAAATGGTAGTGCCTTGACCGGCAATTTCTCTAATAATTTTTCTAATTTCATGGATTCCCTGTGGGTCTAGGCCATTGGTAAGCTCGTCCAAAATTAATATTTCAGGGTCATTAAGTAGGGCAGAGGCTATGGCCAAGCGCTGTTTCATTCCCAATGAATATGTCCTGAATTTGCTATGCCTGCGCTCATATAAATTGACAATTTTT
>DRQI01000079.1 GCA_011330545.1 Flavobacteriia bacterium | reverse complement strand
GAGGCGCTTTGGGAATTGGTGTTGGCGATAAGGTATATATGTTAGAAAATACTTGGTATACCGTTATTTCACCCGAATCGTGTTCCTCTATCCTGTGGCGTAGTTGGGAACACAAAGAAGAAGCTGCCGAAGCCCTCAAACTAACAGCAAAAGACATGAAGAAATTAAAACTGATAGACGGTATCATAAAAGAGCCGTTTGGCGGTGCGCAAAGCAATAGGGAAGAAGCCTTTAAAATTGTAGAGAAGCAAATTTTAAAAGCATACAATGAGTTAAAAGGCCTTTCAGAAAAAGACCTGGTAGAAAAACGAATGGCAAAATATGCTGCTATGGGTGAATATAAAGACTAAGCCAAAAGAGAAGAGCCTAAGGCAAAATATACAAGCCTTTTTACAAGGTTTTGTTATACATCCCTTTTTTATAAACTTTCCAAAAATCAACTCATTTTTAAAAGTTTACCTATGAAAATACTCACGGCCAAACAATTATACGAAGCAGACCAAATAACCATTAAAAAAGGAAATATCACTTCGGTAGATTTAATGGAGCGTGCTGCTACCTTATGCTTTCAGTGGATTCACAATCGCTTGCAAGGCAATTCGGTACCCATTCATGTCTTTTGTGGTACGGGCAACAATGGCGGTGACGGATTGGTAATTGCCAGGCACCTCAAAAAATATGGTTACCATGTAAATACCTATGTCATCAATTGTAATAACAAGCGAACCGAAGAATTCTTAGAGAATTATGAACACCTAAAAGAAATGGGCGTTTGGCCTGAAATGATTACCTGTACTTCTGAATTTCCGGACGTTTCAGAAAATGATATGATAGTCGATGCTATTTTCGGACTAGGCCTGTCGAGAAATCCGGAAGGAATTTTAAAAGAAACCATACAGTTTATAAATGGCACCAATGCCTATGTGTTGTCGATAGATTTTCCTTCGGGCCTCTTTGCCGATAAACCGGTTACTGATAAAGATTCGGTAATCAAAGCCTATCATATTTTAACTTTTCAAACCCCCAAATTGGCTTTTTTATTGCCTGATAACCAAGACTATGCCACTTCTTGGGAGGTGGTAGATATCGGTTTGGATGCCGATTATTTAGCTGCTGCCGAAACCCACTTTTATTTGACCCAAAAAAATGATGTAGTGCGACTTTATCAATTTAGGGATAAATTTTCGCATAAAGGCAATTACGGGCATGCATTGATTATTGGAGGAAGTTTTGGAAAGATTGGTGCTGTTAGTTTGGCATCGCGTGCGGCATTGACAGCTGGCAGCGGCTTGGTAACGGCCTATGTTCCGAAATGCGGATATCAAATTGTTCAGACATCAGTACCCGAAATAATGGTGGAGGTAGATGCCGAAAACCAATTGCAATATTTTAATTCTAAAGTAGCATCTACGGTGATTGGCATAGGAGTAGGCATGGGTACGCATACAAAAACCGCTGCCGGATTTCAACAATTATTACAAGAAAATAAAGTGCCTTTAGTGATAGATGCCGATGGTATCAATTTATTGGCTAAGAATAAAAAATGGCTCAAATTATTACCCGAAAACACGGTATTGACACCACACCCAAAAGAATTTGAGCGCTTGGCAGGTGCATGGAAAAACGACTATGAAAAGTTAGAGAAACTACAAAAATTGTCAAAAAAATACAAACTGATTATTGTGCTCAAAGGTGCTTATACGGCTATTGCCTATCAAGGAAATATCTATTTTAATACTACGGGCAACCCGGCATTGGCAACTGCCGGCAGCGGCGATGTGCTCACCGGTATTATTACCGGATTGATAGCGCAACAGTATACGCCTTTTCACGCGGCGGTACTCGGCGTGTATTTGCATGGTAGGACGGCTGATTTGGCGATGAATACAGTAACCTATGAAACGTTTACGGCATCAGATTGCATTCGATTTTTATCCGATGCATTTCGCGATTTGCTACGCAAGGATATTCCGAAAACGCCTTCTGAAGAAACTCAAAAAGAGTAAAAAATCTTAGGGGCGGATGCTCGCTCGTGGTACAAGTTGAAATTTACCCAAGGCAAAAGAGAAAGAAACTTAAATTTTAGCACTTGTTTTTTTAACGATATACGCAATGATTTGCTGAGGGTTTTCTTTATAATCAAACCATTGTATTTCAGTATCTTTTCGGTACCAAGTCAGTTGCCGTTTGGCAAAACGGCGGGTATTTTTTTTAATTTCTTCAATGGCAGTATCTAAGGAGATGGCTCCTTCTAAATACTGAAACATTTCTTTGTACCCTACCGTTTGTAAGGCATTTAATTCTTTGTATTGAAATAATTTTTTCACCTCTTCTAACAAGCCGTTTTCGAGCATGATACCTACGCGTTGGTTGATGCGTTGATAGATAATTTCGCGCGGAGCTGTCAATCCTATTTTTATAGGGATAAAATTACGTGTGGTAGGGCTATGGGTTAAAAACGACGAAAAAGGTTTTCCGGTGCCGATACAAATTTCGAGTGCCCGGATGACACGTTGGTGGTTTTCAATATCTATGCGCCGGTAACTTTCAATGTCTAATTCTCTAAGTTGTTCTTGTAAATGGGCAATACCTTTTTCTTGCAGTTGCAATTGTAATTGTTTTCGTATGCTTGGCGTTACCTTCGGAAAGGCATCCAAGCCTTTTAAGACCGCATCGGTATACAAACCGCTTCCGCCTACCATTACTACATTTGGGTATTTTTTAAAGAGGGTATCCAAGGTGTTGATAGCATCTTTTTCAAACTTCCCCACGCTATAATCTTCATGGATGGATATGTTTTGGATAAAATGATGGGGTACTTGCCGCAATTCATTAGCATCGGGTACCGCAGTGCCGATAGTCATTTCTTTATAAAATTGCCGTGAGTCTGAAGATAGTATTTCGGTATTTAGTTGTTTGGCAATTTCTATGCTCAGTGCTGTTTTGCCGATAGCCGTAGGGCCAACAAGGGTTATCAAATACTTATTCATGGTGTAGTTTGTATCCGCATTCATAGCAAAATTCGGCATCGTCGCGATGGTTTTCTGCTCCGCAACTGGGGCAACTTTGGGTATTTACATGTACTTTTTTTTGTGACGCGTATTCGGCACTTACAATTCCGGTAGGAATGGCAATAATGCCATAACCCATAATCATAATCATTGCTGCAATTAATTGCCCTAGGGGCGTTACCGGGGCAATATCGCCATAGCCCACTGTTGTAAGCGTTACAATGGCCCAATAGACACTTCTGGGAATACTTGTAAAACCACTATCTTGGCCGGTTTCAACCAAGTACATCACTGTACCCAGAATGATACTTATAATCAGTACGGCAAATAAAAAGACAGCTATTTTTGCCCGGCTTGCCTTAAGGGCTTTTATCAATTGGTTAGATTCTCCTATAAAACGTGCCAATTTCAAAATCCTGAAAACGCGCAATAGGCGTAAGGCCCGTAGGGCGACAAGCGCATGAGTGCCTACAAAAATTACCGCTAAGTATTTAGGGATGGTTGACAAAAAATCTACTATGCCATAAAAGCTAAAAATATATTCTGTTGGTTTTTTAATAGCAATAATGCGCGCTATATATTCTAGGGTAAATAAGATGGTAATGACCCATTCGGCTATATTAAAAAACTCTTTGTATACTAAATTGATACTCGAAACACTTTCTAACATTACCAGTACTATGCTGGCTAAGATAAAGATGAGCAGTACAATATCAAATAATTTTCCGGCAGGAGTGTCTGCTTCATAAATGATTTCGTGTAGGCGTGTTCTCCAGTCTGGTTTGTTGGTTGTCTTACCCAAATTGTTGCAATTATATTTTCTCTAAAGTTATTAAAGAATTTTGAGTTTTGATAATTTGATTGTAGAATTCTTTGAGGCCTGAATATTCATCGATGCTAAAATAGGATTTATTGATGCTAAACCTAGAATTTATAGTGATTTTACTTTCGTTGTGGCCTATGTTGAAGGAATAGTAACCTCCGTTATTGGCTAATTTAACAGCGATGCTTTTAGGCAATGATTTAATTCTATAGTTTTTAGGAATTTCAATAGTGATGATTTGATTGTTTGCATAGGTAAAACCAAAATCTATCGGATTTATCCTTTCGTTAGATTGAAATGGATTTGTGGTATATTTTGAATATACAAAGGGGTTGATAAAAATAATGTCATTATTCAATTCATCATTTTTTGATGTTATTTCAAAAACTTCTCGTAGTGGTTTTTCTAATGTTTTACTGTTGGTAACAGTATGAGAAAGAATTTCAAAATCTTGATTTATAAACTCATTCTCAGAAAGATATGCTTCTTCGCCTTTTTCTTCTAATTCTTTTCTTTTAAATTGTGCTGTATAGCCTTTTAGTAGCGTTGTTATATTGCCAATAATACTATTGTCATCGGTAAGTTTTAAATTAACAATTGCACTTTGGTATGATTTTATGGCAGGTTTTATTGTTTCCCAAAAACTCTCCCCTTTACTATTGAGTACTCTTGCATCGCCATTTAAGGCCTTAAAAGGGGGCATTCCGAAAGATGTATATTTATCTGATGCATCTAAAAAATATTCTTTGCCTTCGATAGTTGTTTTTACAATTACATAATTATAAACATCATCTTCGGGATATGTTTTATTGATAATGCCATGGCCTCTGGTAGAGAGCAAAACCAACTGTGAAGAAATACCTTGGCTTGTTAAAGAGTTCAACAAGGCCAAATTAATATTTAAACTACTACCGTATTTATTTTTAAAATCAGATTTTACATTATTGGTTTGCGATGCTGTATTTGTTGTATAATGGCTCTGAATATAATAATATATTTTTTTTGCTTTGACAAGTGTATCTTTTATGGCTTTTAACGTATCTGGTAATTTGCGGTTAAAGTAACTTTTCATCTTAATTTTTGCACCGATACTGGCACTTCTTTTGATAGCATTATCAAATGATTTCCAGGTGTTATAATATTTATAGCGTACCCCGTTATAAAAATTTGTCTTGATAAACCTTAGTGAGATTCGAGATAAATAGTTTGTTGGTGATGAAGTATAACTTTCAAAAGCCAAAGAAGGAATATTTTCTATTTGATACAAAGCAATGGTACATTTTCGCTTTGTTTTTTTATTGATATCACATTTTTCTGATTCAAAAACACTGCTATTGCTCAGTTTTAAATTTCCTATTAAATAGGTTTTATAGGTAAATTTTGCAGGGATAAAAAAGATGACCCTGCTAATTTTTTTAGGGATATCAGACTGAAATGTCCAATAATTAAAGCTACCGATTCCGAAGGCATAATCTTGATATTCATATTCAATGATACAGCCTTCTTTAACATCGGGCATTGTAAAACTTATTTGGGTTGAAAAATCATCAATTTTTTCAGTAAAAATATCTTCTTTTTTTAATTTTTTACTGACAATAGAATCCCCAACAAGATTATAGGTAATTCCTTTAATAGCGTTTAGGGTTACATCAATGTCTAAGTAATTAGGAACTATAAATGATACGGTGGCTTCGTCAGTATCTTCTTTGGAAAAGAATTTTATTTTACGATAAATAATTTCGGTTGTTAGTGTTGATGTAACAGAAATTCTTTTGACACTTTGTTCGTTTAAAATTACGGTTTTTGCAGATGGCTCTCTATCGTATTGTTTCATGTTGAGTTCTGCTGCATTTACATCTCCTATGGTAAACATTTTAAACTGCTGCGAATATAATGATATGCAGAATAGAAATGAGCTAACTAGTATCAGAATCCTTATTTTTTTAGAAGAGGAATGCAAAATTATATTTTCTCTAAAGTTATTAAAGAATTTTGAGTTTTGATAATTTGATTATAGAATTCTTTGAGGTAGGGATATTCTTGTGGTACAAAATATGCCCGGTTGATTACATATCGCGAAATCATATTAATTTGATTATTCTTTTCTTCGATATTAAAAAAATAAACACCGCCTCCGTTAGGCAATTTAAAAGCAACATTGTCAGGCAATGATTTTACTTTGTACTGTTCGGGAATTTTTAATAATAAAGTGTATTGAAAAGTTCTTGGGTACCCGAAATCTACAGGATAGCTTCTCTCTTTTAATTGAAAGGGATTCTTTGTGATTCTCGACGTAATAAACGGATTTAAAATAAGAATTGAACCGGTATTTTCGCCTGTTTTTTGAATAGTAGTATTCAAATCGTCTTCATTTTCAATGGTAACGTCAAAGAGTTCTGTAAAAGGTTTTTCAATAGTGTTAAGGTTTGTGTTTTTATACGAGTTGATGGTGAGTTTATCATCGGTACTTTCTATATCATCCAAGTATTTTTCTTCTGATACGTTTTTGAGGCTTTTTCTTTTGCTAAGTGCCCTATACCCGCTATACGATTTGTGCAAGAGGCCTTCGAAATTTCTTTCGTCGTTGATTTTTAAATTTAAGGTAACCCTAACTTGGTTATTTTTAGGTGCTTTGATATCTATCCAATAACTCCCTTTTTTAAAGTCCATTACCCTGCCATATCCGTTTAAGGCTCTATAAGGAATCATCCCGAAAGGTTGTAACTTGTCAGTGGCATCCAATAAATATTCTTTTTCATTAATTTTTACATGGGCGATAGAATAATTAAAACCGGTAATAACAGGATGTTGCTTGGTGGGCAATCCGTTTTTTCTGGTAGAAAGCAATACTATTTCGGCTTTAATCCCTACGGCGTTTAACGCATTGATTAGGGCGATATTGATTTCGGTTGAATTGCCGACTTTCTTATCGAAAGCACTTTTAACAGTAACATCTTCAAACAATCGTATCTCTTTATTCCATGTAAAATGATTTTTTATAAAATTGTATACTTTCTGTGCTTTGGCCAATTGATTATCGCCGGCAAATAAATCTTTGGGAATCCTTTTTTCTATATAATCTATTTTGCGCAATTGCCTTCCGATACTTTTTTCAGTTCTGAATTCTTTGTCAACATCTTTCCATCTTTTGGTAAATCGTTGGTTAATACCGTCAAAACCAATAAATTCTGAGAGTTCAAATTTTAGGTTTGACATATAATTTTTGCGCGATGTCATATAATCTTCTTCGATAAAAGCGGGAATATCCTCCATAACATACGTCACTTCTTCACAATCGGCTTGCTGTGAATAGCCTGAAATGCCAAAGCAATCTTTTTTAATACCCGATTTGTTTACCGATAATTTCTGAGGCCCCACCAATGTACGGTTGTAAACATAATTACCCGGAATAAGCGCATGAAACCTACTGTATATTTTAGGGATATCGGCTTGAAATGGCCATCCTTTAAAGGTAAATTTGAATGGCGATTCGAGCGTATATTCATATTCAATGATGCTTTGCTCTTTAATATTGGGCATGGTAAATTTTACTAAAGACCAGTTTTCATTGATTTTTTCGGTAAAAATATTTTCTTTTTTTAAATAGGTAGTTTGAAAACCGTTGTGCGTTACCGCTTTAATATTTTTTACCCGTTCTGATACTTGCTTATTTTGATAAATGGGAATTTCTACCGTAGCATAGGCAACCCCTTCTTTATTAAATATTTTTATTTTAGCATAGTACTTGGTGTTTATTAAAATTCGGGTAGGTGTATCTTTAAATACGGTTTCTCCGTTTTCAAATAGAAACACGGCATTGGCAGTGCTGTCTTTTTTATAAATTTTTAAGTCTTTTTCTTGGGTTGAAACCTTGCCAAAAGTATATACTTTATTTTTCTGTGCATAGATAAACGTACTGAGCAACAGTACGGTAATGAATACTCCTTTTTTCATTATTTAAAACCTTATAATTTTTGTCCTTTTATTTTTTCTTAGATAATTTTTTAAAATATGTTGTACATCTCTGTTGTTTTCCATGGGAGTGATGATTGTTTTTATCATCTCTAAGGTATTTAGTTGGAAATTGAGGTTGTAATATCCAATACCTTTAAAAATACCGTTTTCTATTAAGATGGCACAACGTTCATCGGTTTGCCGGCCGCTGTCAACAATCACAAAACTTTTGTTTTCAAAACTGTTATGCTGAATTAATTGTTGTACTCTTTTATTGTATAATTCTGGTGGTTCTATGCCAATACATGCGCCGTTACAGGCTTTAATAGTATAATTAAAACAGTTCTTTTTTGTGGGGTGCAAGCCGGTTAATTTTTGGCATAGGGTATATTTTTCAAGGGCATTGAACAAAAAACTTTTAGCACTCTGCCTATTGGTAAAGGTTGTGATGGGTTTTTTTCTACCGTCAGCTTTGTCAATTCTTAGGTTTATATACCCTTCGGTATCTACAAAACTATACAGGGCGTACGAAAAAAGCGTTCTTTTTAAGGCTGTATTGTAAATGGGTTTGTTGCGTTTAATCTCTTCGCTTTCTTTTAGCAAGGCAACCAATTCGCTACCGGTAGTTTCATAGGTAACAGCGGCCACTTGTAACTGCATTTTTGTTGCTTTGGGGCTCGTACTGGTAAAATGTTGATTGATACGTTTTTTAATGTTTTTACTTTTGCCGATATAGATAATTTTACCATTTGCCTTGTGCATATAATACACTCCGGTAGCAGTGGGCAAGCTTTCAATAATGTTTATTAGTTTGGGGTCTAATTGATATTTAGGCTCTCGGCGTATGGCCTCGGTAATAATTGTTTTTTGTACGTCTTTATCGAGTAATAGTTTAAAGAGTTTAACGGTAGCAATGGCATCTCCATTGGCTCTGTGGCGGTCAGTGACAGGAATTCCCAACTTGCGGCACAACCTTCCCAGTTTATAAGATTCTAAATTCGGAATTAACTTTTTACTCAATTCTACGGTACATAAAGTTTGCCGTTCATAGTCAAAACTTAACCGCCTAAATTCGGTACGTAAAATGCGGTAGTCAAAATTGGCATTGTGGGCTACAATAATACAATCGGCAGTAATTTCAACAATGCGTTTGGCTACCTCATAAAATTTTGGGGCATTTCTAAGCATGTTATTATTAATACCGGTAAGGTTGGCCACAAAGGGTTGAATTTCGCGCTCAGGGTTCAATAAACTAATAAAAGTATCTACTACTTGATGCCCATCGTATTTATGAATTGCAATTTCGGTAATGCCTTCTTCATTATACTTTCCGCCCGTTGTTTCTATGTCTATGATTGCGTACAATTAGTTCTTATCAACTACTAAACGGTTTTTTCTATTGGCTATTTCCCATGCCGTATAAAATACTAACTGTGCCCTTTTTTGAAGTAAATCATACCGAATTTTATCGGCTGTATCTGTCGCCCTATGATAGTCATCATGCACCCCGTTAAAATAAAAAATAATAGGAATACCATTTTTAGCAAAGTTATAGTGGTCAGACCGGTAATAAAACCGGTTGGGGTCATTTTCATCATTGTAGGTATAATCTAACAATAAGTTCATGTATTTTTTATTGGTAGCTTCTGATAGCCGGTGTAGTTCG
>DRQI01000078.1 GCA_011330545.1 Flavobacteriia bacterium | reverse complement strand
TGGTATAACTGGGCGTAGACCAATTGTTATTAAAACCATCGAGTTTCCATGAATATTTTATTTTAGACGATGAGCTATGCAGTATTCCCGTAAATCGTATTTCTATAGAATTTTCATAATTTTTTAAGGTAATGGTATCGGTGGTATTGATGTGCTTTTCTAAGGTTTTTGAACCTGGTTCTACGGCTTTGTTAAACAATTTAAATTCATCAAAAACAACTATAGGTTTGTGGGTTTGCCCTTTTATTTTTTTAGGGTTGAAAAGTGTCACGCCGTCAACGCCGCCAAAAGCGAATAAGCTGTCACTTATTTTGGCATAACTTCCATAATTGTACTCGGTACTGGCGAGTCCGTCTTTTTTATCAAATACATTGATAATGGTATCTGAAGGTTTTGTAATGATATGAACTAATCCTTTGGTGGTACTGGCCCAAAAGTCAGTATCGCTTTGTGCTACAATACCTTGAACGATGTCTGATGGCATACCGGAGGTAACCGTTAATTTTTTTTTGCGTTGGGTTTGGAGATTATAAAATACCAATCCTGCCCCATTGGTAGCTAAAATCAAATTTCCATCGTCAGTTTCATACACCGCATTGACTTTAGAAAATGCCAATTTATTCTTATCGGGGATAATATCTTGAATGAGTTTGAATTGTGATTTGTCATCCTCAATTCGATACACTCCGTTTCTACCTGCTGCTAATATATCGCCTGAGCGCGACTCTACAATCGATTTGATATCGTGTATGGGATATGAATTGATTGTACTATCTTTTCTTATGACCGATAAATTACCTTCAATACCTCCGAACCAAATATTACCTTTAGAGTCTTTACAGAGTGCATATATTTTTTTTAGGATGGTTTTTGAAGGGAATGCCGAATTGTAGTGTACTTGTTTTAAATTGTTAATATTGATTTTGAAAAGGCCTTTATTATAGGTGCCTATCCACATATCTTCACCATCAGGTTCAATGGCGAGTACTATATCTTGGGCACTTTTATTTTTTTTTGAAAGGTGGTTGATGTGTTTCCATGTATTGCTTTTTCGATACCAAATGCTAACACCTCTTTTGGTTCCGAACCACAAATTGCCATTTTTATCTTTGGCAATGGCTCTAGTAAAATTAGCGGCAAGGCTATTTTTGGTATTAATTTGATGTTGTATTTTTTGAAATGGCAACCGGTTAGAATCAAAATAGTTTATGCCTCCCCCGTAGGTAGCAATCCAAAGTATCCCTTCGTTTCCTATATCTATATCGTAAATACCGTTACTAGAAATAGCATTATTATCATCTACATTTTCTTTAAAATGATTTAAGATAGTAAAGGTATTGGTTACATAGTATAAGCCGTCTCCATCTGTGGCAATATAGATATTATGCAATGCATCTGCAATCATATCTTTAATCGGATGGGTGATTGTCTTTTCAAATATAATAAGGGTTGCTTTTGAAAGTGTGCTATCGACAGAATATATTTTTCCTGATTTGGTACCCACGAATATCGAATCGTTCACCATAACAACAGTACTAATATTCTTTGCATCGGCATTAACAGATATTTCGTGTAATTTATCTTTTGCCGGATTGTAAACAAACAATCCTTTTGGCGTTCCGAAGACTAGTTGGTCTTTATAATTATACAAGGCTTGAACGGTATGATTGCTCACTAACCTAGTGAGTTTCTTTTTGGCATTATATTTCCAAAGTCCGTTAAACCCGCCTATCCAAATATCGCCGTTATCGCCTTCAACAATTGCATCAACTAAAGAGGGGTTAATTTCTGTTTTGCTTCCTATTAAATCAAATTTATCCAATTCACTGTTGTAGACACATACCCCTTTTTCGAGCCCAATCCAAATGCGTTGTTTAGAATCTATAAAAAGGGCGGTTGTTCTGTTACTTACAGATTCGGGCAGGCCATTATAGGTATTGTAAATTTTATAATATTTAGAATTGTGTTTTAAGACCCCTTCTTCTGAAGCAATCCAAATAGTACCGATACTGTCTTGTTTGATGACATAGGTAATACTTTGCGTGGAAACATTTTCACCAGACAATTGTTGAAATTCTATCTTATTTTGTGCAATTAATAAATTGACACTCATAAAAAAGAAACCTATTACTATGTTAACTTTAAACTTCAATTTTTATATTTGACCGGTTTTATCGATAGATAAGTGACGATAAATGTAATTAAAAATAATTATGAGATTAAAAAATATCTTTAAAATATTAGCTGTCATATTACTTTTGTTACTAGAAGTGCAATGCAAAAAAGAGGTTAAAACGAAGGTAATGCCTAATGTTTTATTGTTATATATGGATGATTTACGTCCTGAATTGTCAAGTTATGGTCAACCAAAAATACATTCTCCTAATATCGACAAACTCGCTTTATCGGGGGTACAGTTTAATGAAGCCTATTGCAATGTACCTGTTTGTGGGGCATCAAGAGCCAGTATGCTTACAGGAATGTATCCTACAAAAAACAGATTTTTAAATTACGATACTTTTGTTGAACAAGAAGTGCCGAATGCCATAACACTTCCAAGGTTATTTAAACACTATGGCTATACAACCATTTCAAACGGAAAGATTTTCCATCATTTAGATGATAAAACCGAAGATTGGGATGAAGTTTGGCGGCCTTATGCTTTTGATAAAAATGATACAGGCTTGGCGCCGACAGATTATTGGCAATCGTTATGGAAAGATTACCAATTGCCCAAAAATAAGAAATTGTATAAAGAAACGGGTACGGGCCCGGCTTATGAAAAAGCTGACGTAAATGATACTACTTATATTGACGGGCTGATGACTCAAAAGGTTATTCGTGACCTGAAAAAACTAAAAAAAAGTAACAAACCTTTCTTTTTAACAGCAGGGTTCATTGTCAACCACTTGCCGTTTAATGCTCCTAAAAAATATTGGGACTTATACCCTGATGATAGCATCGAGCAACCTTATAATAATTTTATCCCGAAAAATGCCCCGAAAATATCGATTAGTAATTGGGGGGAAATGCGAGCCTATTCTAATATCCCTAAAGAGGGGCAAGTTTCTGATTCTATTGCCAAAGAACTCATTCACGGTTATTATGCCACTGTAAGTTATGTAGATGTACTTATCGGAAAAATAGTAACTCAATTACATGAATTGAAGTTGGATAAAAACACCATCGTTTTATTGGTTTCTGATCACGGTTATCACCTTCAAGATCATACTTTTTGGGCAAAATTTACCAGTTATAGAACGGCAATGCGTGTTTCTCTTCTAATGAAAACACCCGATATGCAACAAGGAGCCCAAACCGATGCCTTGGTAGAATTGGTTGATGTTTATCCTACACTTGTTGAGCTTTGCGGATTGACACCTCCTAAAAATCAATTAGTAGGCAAAAGCTTTGCCCCTATTTTAAAACATCCTGAATTAAAAGGAAAAGGCCATGTCTTTATTAAAAGAGGAAATGGATTTACTATTAAAACCCCTCAGTATGCTTATACTGAATTTATTCAAGTAAGTGATAATACGATGATAACCAATATGCTTTTTGACCATATAAAAGACCCTGACGAAAATGAAAATGTAGTGAATGCACCTGAATATGCGGCTGTTGTAACCCAGCTTCAAAAAATTCTTCATACTGAATACCGCAATAATATTGAAGGGAACTAAATTTACTAACAGATGAATACAGCTAATCAGTTTCAATATTTTATAGTAACTATATTTATTATAACCCTAATTTCTTGTACTCTTAAAGCAAAAAATGGGCTTGTAAGCAATGGGGTATCGACTACTAAAACAACACCTTTGACAAAAGCAATGCATACACTAAAAAATAAACAATTATCGGTTACTATCCTTACAAAAGGAGCTGAATTATCTAGTATAAAAACAGACTCTTTAGAATATTTATGGCAAGCAAACCCCAAGGTATGGCCTAGGCATGCCCCTATCTTATTTCCTATTGTTGGGCGATTGATAGACCATGAATACATTTATAAAGGCAAAACCTATCCAATGAAACAACATGGCTTTGCCAGAGACCGAAATTTTGAAGTGGTAGAAGCAACAAAGAATAGTATCCTGTTTAAGCAGGTATCCACTGCAGAAACAAAAAAAATATATCCTTTTGATTTTGTATTGAAAGTTGCGTATACTTTACAAAACAACCGATTAATTATTGAATATACGGTTAAAAATCCCTCTGAAAATGAAGATTTGTATTTTTCGATAGGTGCCCACCCGGCTTTTAATTGTCCTTTAGAAACCAATCAAAAAAGAAGTGATTATGAATTGGTATTCGATAAAAAAATTGCTCCTAAGGGACAAATTAATAATAAAGGGCTGTTTGAAGGTGATTCACTTTTAGTTTTTACTAAAAAGGGAATTATTAAAATTACAGATTCGCTTTTTAATCACGATTCGTTTGCTTTTAATCCAAATCTATTTTCAAAAGTAACCTTTGTACACAAACCCACACACAAAAAGTATGTAAGTATTTCGTTTAAAAACTTTCCATATTTAGGAATTTGGTCTAAACGCAATGTGGCCTCATATGTTTGCATAGAACCTTGGTACGGTATTGCTGATAGAAAAAATCACAATAAAGATTTTACTCAAAAAGAAGGTATTCAAAAATTAGCACCCAGTAATACTTTTACTTGTTCATTTACTATTGAGGTTTTTGAATAATCTTTGTAAATTTATAACATTATTCGTTGTTATTTTCAAAATTAGGTTTTAGAAAAACAGCCTCTTTTTGTCTATTACACCAAATTTTAGACTTGTCTGCTGACAGTTATGGTGTACGCACATTTTTTATGAGTTTCGTTACTTCTAATATATATGACAATCTATCCAACCCTTGTTTTAAAGCTATTATGCCTGTAGACCCTTAAGAGTGAAAATGGTATAAAAGTAAATTCAACAAGTGGTGTTTATGAAGATAGCGCTCTCGATATTTTTGTCAAGTAACAAATCATAATCTAAAAAAAGGGCGCTTTTTTAATTCTTAAAATTTTCCAAACGGAAAATTCTATATATTTACAAAACCGTCAGTTGCGGCTGAAAATCTTCGAATTTTAACCCTTACTGACTTTTATACAACCCGTCGTGCATAATTATGACCCAAACCAAAATTGAAAAAAAAGTTATACATATTATTATTTTTTCTTGCAACTATTACTTTTTTATATACTTCTAGTAGTACAAAAACCTATTTGGGAAGATTTATAAAATGGAGAGCCTCTGATGTTGAAGATTTTAAAAAATTTCCTAAATATGAATTTGAGGCGTCTTCTAAACCATTCTATTTTTTCAAAAAATTCGAAAATAAAATCAATAATATTGAAGTAACTAAAAGTAAGAATGAAAAAGTTGGATTAATTGATATTTTAGAGAAATCTGAAACTACTGCATTTCTGGTCATAAAAAATGATACTTTAATATTTGAAAAATATTTGAATGGCTATAAGAAAAATTCAATAAATACTTCTTTTTCAGTAGCAAAATCAATTACATCATTAATCACTGGAGTGGCAATTGATGAAAAACTAATTCATAGTGTAAATGACCCTGTTGTAAAATATATTCCAGATTTAATTCACACTGACTCTAAATATAAAAATTTGCTTATCTCACAATTAATGGATATGCGTAGTGGCATCCAATTTAAAGACCACGATTTACCTTGGGGAGATAAGCCAAAAGCATATTACTACCCCAATTTAAGAGAAAGAATACTCGAATTACCACTTGAATATGAACCCGGGACTAAATTTAAATATAACTCCTACAACCCTATTCTTATTGGAATGATCATTGAAAAGGTTACAAATTTTCCCCCGGCAAAATACTTTGAGCAAAAATTATGGAACGAATTAGGTATGGAATATCCAGGTTCGTGGAGTATGGACAGTGAAAAATCTGGTATGACAAAAATGGAAAGTGGGCTAAATATTAGAGCCATAGATTTTGCCAAGTTTGGACGACTTGTATTAAATAATGGCAGTTGGAACGGAAAACAATTAATTTCAAAAGATTGGATGAATTACAGTTTTAATATTTCGGAGAAATATAAACTTCCAAAATATGCCAATGATTTATATTATCGAAATTTTTGGTGGATTTATGCCAATAAAAGGAATGCAGACTATGAAATTAAAAGTATTGCAGGGACAGGTCATTTAGGTCAATATTTGTTTGTTTTCCCTAAAGAAAAGATAATTATTGTAAGAATGGGAAAAGAAAATAAAAAAGTTGATTCGTGGAGGAAAATTTTTGTAGAAATTGTAGCTTATATCAAAAACGACTATGCACAATAAAAAGTATAGCGCTTTTGGCACTATATTTAAACCTGAAATTAGTTAAAAATGGTAAGATAAAATTGAATCAACCAATAAAAAAAATCTATAGAAAAACGCGAGTTAAATGCTCAAATTAGTCATGAGATAATTAACGTTTTAAAAAGATAATATGGAAAGAATTTTTAGTTTCTTTAATGGAAAATGAATTAAGAAATAAACCTGCCGGCAAGGCAGGGAATCATCAACAAAGTTAGAGGCCAATTTGGTGTAAATCCTAATCTTTAACTTGTGTAAAGGATGTGCCTTAACGAACAGCTTGCCCCGTCCTGAATAAAGGCTACATAATTTTAAACATTATGTATAAAAATGACAAAATTATCACGATATATTAACTAAGTCTTTAGTTTAAACTAAAAATTTAGTTACATTTGCTTTTTAATTAAAATTTAATCTATGAAGTATTTCCTTTTAACTTTAGTTTTCTTATCGTGTAGCTTGTTTACAGAAGCTCAAACAGCAAAATATTTTAAACATCTCGTTTTTCGTGAAACGCCCTATTCTAAAACTGAAGGTAGGATACAATTAACCGAAGACGAAAGTAAAAACACCAATCACTTTAGATTAAGTTATGATACATCTAATAGGCTAATTCTTATTGAATACCTATACAAGAACAATCTTATTAAATTGAATAGAAGCGGTTTACTTGATGGTAAAAGAGCGTTGGCTTCAAAAACTAAAATAGATTATACAAAAAACACAGAAACACGACTATTTTTTGATGTTGATAATAAACCAACAACGAATGGAATGGGAGTATTTAAAGAAGTGTATTTATATAATAAAAAAGGAAAAAGAATTGGTTTAAAGTTTTATAACAAAAATGATGAACCTATAAATAATAGCTGGAATATTTTTGAATATACATGGAAACACATTAATAACAATTCTGTATTAGAAACAAGAAAAGATGTAAATGGAGAAAATGTAACTATGCGTCCTTATTATAAGTTTCATAACGTGCTATACAAATTCAATGATAAAGGATTATTACTCTCAATGAATAATGTAGATAAGAGGCTCGAACTAATAAATGATGAAACTGGAATAGCTATAGATAAAGCGACATATGAT
>DRQI01000077.1 GCA_011330545.1 Flavobacteriia bacterium | reverse complement strand
CTACTTTAACAAAAAGAATTATTGCCCAAGATTTTTTAAAAATCGACCTATCTACTATTTTCAATAGAAAACCATTGGCTATTATCGGTAATTTTCCCTACAATATCTCCACACAAATTGTTTTTAAAACGCTGGAAAACAAACACTTGATTCCTGAGTTTTGCGGAATGTTTCAAAAAGAAGTAGCCCAGCGGATTGCCAAAAAATCGGGTAGTAAAGTCTATGGTATCTTATCAGTACTTACCCAAGCATTCTACCATGTAGAGTACCTCTTTACAGTACCTCCAACAGTTTTTCATCCGCCTCCGAAAGTAGAATCAGGCGTTATCCGGCTCATCCGAAAAGAAGCGTATATCCTTCCGGTAAGCGAATCATTATTTTATAGGGTTGTAAAAACAGCCTTTAACCAACGAAGAAAAACCCTTCGCAATAGTTTAAAAACATTTAATTTATCCGATAAATTACTAGAAGATGCTATCTTTGCGCAACGTGCTGAACAATTATCTGTTGAGCAATTTATTAACTTGACGCAAAAAATAGCAAACGATGCCATTTGAAATAACAAATGAATTGATAGAACAGGTAAAAGGCTACATCCAACAAGAGGATGACAAAGCCATTCTTGCCGTTTTAAAAGATGAGCATCATGCGGATATTGCTGAATTGCTCGATGAATTACAACTAGACGAGGCCACTTATATCATCAAATTATTAGAGAGTGATAAAACGTCTGATGTGTTGATGGAGCTCGATGACGATATCCGCGAAAAAATTTTAAAAAACTTATCAGCCAAAGAAATTGCCGAAGAACTCGAAGAATTAGATACCGACGACGCTGCCGATATGATTGCCGAATTGCCCGAAGAACGCCAAGAACGGGTCATTTCGCACATCGAAGATGAAGCCCATGTAAAAGATATTGTAGAGTTATTAAAATACGATGAAAATACTGCCGGTGGATTGATGGCCAAAGAATTGGTAAAAGTAAATGAAAATTGGGATGTGCTCAAATGTGTTCGCGAAATGCGGGCACAAGCAGAAAATGTAACCCGGGTACATTCTATTTATGTAGTTGACAATGACAATAAATTAAAAGGGCGCTTGTCATTAAAAGATTTATTGGTAACCCCTACAAAAGCGCATATTTCTGAAGTGTATATACCGAAAGTAGATGCTGTAAATGTCAATGACGACGTAGAAGACGTAGCCCTAGTGATGCAAAAATACGATTTGGAAGCCATTCCCGTAGTAGATGATGAAAACCATTTATTAGGGAGGATTACCATTGATGACATTGTAGATGTTATCAAAGAAGAAGCCGAAAAAGACTATCAATTAGCGGCGGGTATTACCGAAGATGTAGAAGCCGATGATACGATTTGGCAACTTACCAGGGCGCGATTGCCTTGGTTGTTAATAGGTATGCTTGGGGGTATTGGAGCTGCCAGTATTATCAACGGATTTCAGGTTATTTTAAGCAAATACGTTGAGTTGATTATTTTTATTCCCTTAATCCAAGCCACGGCGGGTAATGTAGGCGTACAATCATCGGCCATTGTAGTACAAGGTTTGGCAAACAATACCATTAAAGGAGAAATCATACATCGCTTATTTAAAGAATTTCTATTGGGATTGGTCAATGGCTTGGCATTAGCCATCATTATTTTTATAGTGAGCAAATTGGTATTTCATACAGAAATCCATATCTCATTTACCATCGGCATTGCGTTGATTACCGTTATTGTCAATGCGGCCCTTGTGGGTACTTTTATTCCTATTTTTTTAGACAAAAGAGGTATAGACCCTGCTGTAGCCACCGGGCCGTTTATTACCACTACCAATGATGTTTTCGGTATATTAATCTACTTTTTAATTGCTAAAGTAGTGTTGGGGATATAATTTATCTGTAGCCTTCTAACAAGCTAAAAAAATCTTTTAAACTAATATCAAAATAGTTACAAATAGCAGACAGTGTAATAATAGAAATATTTGTTTTGCCTTGCTCTATCCTTGCTAAATGAATACCGGTATCTACATAAAAGTCATCCAAGGTTATGGCAGCATCTTTTCGTATTTGCTTAATGCAAAGCGCTATTTTCTTTAATAAGATGTCATCTTTTATTTGTGCCATAATTTTAGCACAAATTCAATAATCAAATTAAAAAAAAAATGACATATTTGTCATTTAGATTTTATTTTATATATTTACCTCAAGTTTAAATAACTGAGGATTGGAGTTCAGTTTTAGACAATCCTATTTGCTCAACTTCTATTACTTTATAGTCAACTTAATATGGTATTACTCTTTCTAGCAAGTGAAACCATTAATTAAAAATTATTTATTAACTTTAAAATCGTTAAACACGCCATGAAGCATCAACTCAAAAATTATGTTATAACGGTACTTCTACTTTTCGGAATTTCTCTCGTATTAGTCAATTGTGAAAAAGAAACCGTTTTTGAAGACGGTATTTCTTCGTTAGAAGGTATGCCAAAGATTCAAGTAAAAACTGTAAGCCTTGTCGAATTACAACAAAAAGAAACCCTCGGTAAAAAATTACAAGGCATTGCCAAGGTATTGGATGTTGCCAAAAACAATCAAAAAAGTGGTATTACCAGCAATGACGGCTCTTTTACCATTCTTACCGATGAAATTGTAGAGGTAACCACAGATGCTACT
>DRQI01000076.1 GCA_011330545.1 Flavobacteriia bacterium | reverse complement strand
TAGCCATTCAACAAGGTAAAAATTTAGCAAAAAACCTTTTACAACCCAAAGAACAATGGGCACCATTTCAATATTTTGATAAAGGCTCTTTGGCAACCATTGGTAAAAAAAGTGCCGTGGCAGATTTTGGCAAATTACACCTTAGTGGAATGTTGGCATGGTTCATTTGGTCTACCGTACACCTCATGTCTATTAGTGGTTTTAAAAATAAATTGGCAGTAGGGTTAAATTGGGCTTCGGGCTATTTTACGTATGACAAAGGAAACCGGCTTATTATTAGAAAATTTAAGCGAAGAAAAGAATTTGAATGCATTTCAAATGAAGAATTAAGAGATGTTTCGATATGAAATATTAATTCAAAAAAAACGTTTATATTGCCGTCTGAATTAATATAAACAATCAAAATAAAAAGAATGAGTAAAAAAGTAATTTTAATACTAACTCTGTTAGTAACTATGGGTTTTACGTTTACCTCTTGTAAAAATGACAAGAAAGAAGAAGCAACATCTAAAGAAGTCAAAACCGAAAAAAATAAACAATTAGCTTCTAATGTATTGTATCAATGCCCAATGAATTGTGAACATGGCAAAACGTATGCAGAACCGGGTAAATGTCCCGTTTGTAATATGGCTTTAAAAGAAAAAAAGTTTGATAAAGACGGCAATGAACTATGTGCAAAATGCGGAAAGACAAAAGCCGAATGCGCTAAAGAACACGCAGATGGAAAAGTATGCGCAGTATGTGGAAAAGACAAATCTGAATGCAAAGGCCATGATGGCCATAATCATGGAGATGGAGTAAAAGATTCAGTGAATTAATAGGCTTATTTAAAATAAGATAGCATCCGTTGCAATGATTTTGTAACGGATTTTTTTGTTACTTTTTTTGACAAGCAAAAAAGTTATAGAATAAAATAATAGTAGAATGAGCTTACTGCTGAAAGTGCCTAATAAAAGCCGGCCTAAAAAAATATTCCTTTTTAGGCCGGCCTTCTCAATTTTAGTGTGCAAGGCTCTTTTTATTACATCATGCCCGGCATACCGCCGCCCATAGGAGGCATTCCGCCACCGGCAGGAGCTTCTTCTTTGATATCTACCAAAGCACATTCGGTAGTTAGAATCATTCCGGCAACAGAAGCCGCATTTTCCAATGCTACACGGGTTACTTTAGTAGGGTCTATAATTCCGGCTTTTAGCATACTTACATATTCATCAGTTTTTGCATTAAAGCCAAAATCTTTTTTGCCATCAATAACTTTAGCCACAACTACTGAACCTTCACTACCGGCATTTTCGGCAATCGTACGCAAAGGTTCTTCAATAGCTCGTGCTACGATTTGAATCCCCGTAGTTTCATCTAAATTGTCGGTAGTAATTTTTTCAAGTACTTTTTTGGTTCTTACCAAAGCTACACCACCACCGGCAACAATACCTTCTTCTACAGCAGCACGGGTAGCATGCAATGCATCATCAACCCTATCTTTCTTTTCTTTCATCTCTACTTCAGAAGCTGCACCTACATATAGAACTGCTACGCCACCTGCCAATTTAGCCAAACGCTCTTGCAATTTTTCCCTGTCATAATCAGAAGTAGTAGTTTCTATTTGGGCTTTAATTTGTTTTACCCTTCCGGCGATATCTGCTTTTTTTCCGGCACCATTTACCACAGTGGTATTGTCTTTGTCAATACTTACCCTTTCGGCAGTACCCAACATATCAATAGTGGTGTTTTCTAACGTAAAGCCTCTTTCTTCAGCAATAACGGTTCCGCCGGTAAGGATGGCAATATCTTCTAACATTGCTTTTCTTCGGTCGCCAAAACCGGGGGCTTTTACTGCAGCAATTTTTAAAGAACCGCGTAATTTGTTAACTACCAAGGTGGCTAAAGCTTCGCCTTCAACATCTTCGGCTATAATTAACAATGGTTTGCCGGTTTGGGCTACGGGTTCTAAAACAGGCAGTAAATCTTTCATTGATGATATTTTTTTATCATACAATAAAATATAAGGATTTTCTAAATCGGTAGTCATTTTTTCAGAGTTTGTCACAAAATAAGGCGACAAATACCCCCTGTCAAATTGCATTCCTTCAACAATGTCTACATACGTATCGGTACCTTTGGCTTCTTCAACAGTAATGACACCTTCTTTGCCAACTTTTTCAAAGGCTTCGGCAATCAAATCGCCAACACTAGCGTCATTATTTGCAGAAATTGAGGCCACTTGTTTAATCTTATCAATCTTATTTCCAACAACTTGTGATTGTTTTCGCAAATCGGCAACAATGGTATGGGTGGCTTTGTCGATGCCCCTTTTTAAGTCCATCGGATTTGCGCCCGCGGCCACATTTTTAAGTCCTTCTTTTACAATAGCCTGCGCCAAAACAGTAGCAGTTGTTGTACCGTCACCGGCTAAGTCATTCGTTTTAGAGGCTACCTCTTTTACCATTTGCGCACCCATGTTTTCTAACGGGTCTTCTAACTCGATTTCTCTAGCTACGGTTACGCCGTCTTTGGTAATTTGAGGCCCTCCGAAAGCCTTGCCGATAATAACATTTCGGCCTTTAGGCCCTAGCGTTACTTTTACTGCATTTGCCAATGCATCCACTCCGCGTTTTAGTCCGTCACGTGCTTCTATATCAAATTTTATATCTTTTGCCATAATGAAAATTTTATGTTTACAATTTAAAATTTCAAAAAATAAAATTTCAAATTCCGGATAAAGGATTAGAAATTATTTTTGAAACGATTCTTTTTTGTTTTTTTATTAATTGGGATTTTTTTTACGATTTTAAATAATCGCCAAAATATCACTTTCTCTCATGATTAGATAATCACCACCGTCTAGCTTGAGCTCGGTTCCGGCATATTTTCCGTACAGTACAGTATCACCTATTTTTACAGTTGTAGGTTCGTCTTTTGTGCCTTTGCCAACGGCAATTACTTTACCTTGTTGCGGTTTTTCTTTTGCAGAATCCGGTATGTAAATACCTGAGGCGGTTTTTGTTTCAGCAGCAAGAGGTTCTATTACCACTCTGTCTGCTAGAGGTTTGATGTTTATTTTACTCATTTTTTAATTTTTTTTAGTTAATTAAATCGAAGATTTACACGCTAAAAACATGCCAACGTAAAAAATATGACAGATAGGCATTTTGCCATAAATTTTTTTTAGAACACTTGGTATTATCTGTGTAAAAAAAATGCCAACTTGTCACTTTAGTTGGCATTGTAAATTAATATATTTATTTTTTTAGTTGTTAGTTGAGTCTTGAAGAGTTGTTGTTTGAGAATCTGTACCCACAGGTATTTCATTAGAAACATCTCGTTCGTTAACTGTTTTTTCAACTTGAGATTTTGTATCGATAGTATCTCTTGAAATGGCAAAATTAGACAATAATATAAGCGCAGCAAGTGCTATGGCTAATGTCCAAGTAGCTTTATCTAAAAAGTTGGTAGTATTTTGCACGCCACCTAAACTTTGAGAACCTTGGCCGCCAAAAGATGATGACAATCCTCCACCTTTAGGGTTCTGTACCATTATAATCAATATAAGCAAGATAGCTACTATAATGATTAAGACTAAAAATAATGTGTAAGACATGATTTATGAATTATTTTTTTGTAAAAATTTTATTGCTTTAATTCGGTCAGCAAAGAAACTACTTTTTTCTGGATATTTCAAACTTAAAATTCTAAAAGCCTGTATGGCTTTGCCATATTGTTTTTGCTCTACATACACACGTGCCAATGTCTCTGTCATCAAGGCCTTGTTCTCGGTAATACTCTCTATGGCAATATTGGTGTTTTCGATAGAAGTTGGCGGAGGCGTTAGCTTAGGCTTACTTTTAATAAACTGCTCAATTAGGTCAAATTTCTTGTCTTTTTCGCCTTGTGTTTTAGCGGGTATTGCCGCTGCGCGTTCAATGGGTTTTAGTGAAGTAACTTGCAACCATTCGTTAAATGAATGCATTTCAGACAAGTCAAAAACTAAGGGTTTGCCAATTTCTAATTGTTGTTTGGCAGCTTGTATGGTATTTGGTTTTTGGGCACTTTCTGCTACCGGGCTGCTCACAAGGGGTTTTTTAACTACTTCTACGTCTATAACTTCGCTCTCTACAATTAATTGTTGTTCTTTTTCTATCGTATCGGCAACATCCAAGGTATCAGAAGTTATAAAATCAAAAAGTACCGTTCTGTCAGTGGTATAGGCCGCAGCCATTTTTAAAGCATTGTTATACTTAAAGCTATGTTGTTTTTTGAGCCCCTTTAAATGAATAATTCGTGCAGCTTGAAAATACGGATAGGTTTTTAACATCTCTTCAATAGCAATTGTTTGCTCTTTTGAAACCGTTGCAGGATGTTGTAATAGCGATGTGAATTCTGTGACGTTCATATTACCATTTTGCTACCGAAGCGTTAAAAATATCTTGAGTGATGCGTTCAAAAATTTCATCCAACGCATCTTCTAAAGCTGTACCTGTGAGTTGTTGGTTGGCATCAAAATCTGAAAAGAAAGAGAATGTTTTTTCAAAATTATCTTCTTCTTTTAACCTATTATAAAATCGTACCCTCACAGAGATACTAAGCCTGTTTTGCGCGGCAGTTTGTTGCGCCGTTGCGCTAATCGGAATAATTTTATAATCGGTTATTTCACCCTCGAAGTGTAAATCACCCCCCGAAGAAGTTTGGTTTAAATTGGTTTGGCGTAAAAATAAATCTTGTAGTGCTACCGTGAATTTTTGACTGACAACAGGTTCTACCAAAGGCGCACTATTCGGAAAATAATCAACCTGTATGGTTTTGGCATCCCCTGTGCTCCCTCCGGTAAACGAATATACCCCACAACTTTGTGTAGCCAACAATGAGAGTACCGATAGTAAATAAACAAATTTCTTCATCATGCCAAAGGTAAAACAATTAAGTAATTAAACAATTCAACAAATAAATGATTTAACAATTAAATAACTATAAATCGAAATCAGGTTATAAATCATATTGTTTGATTTTTCGATACAATGTACGTTCTGAAATACCCAATTCTTTAGCTGCTAATTTTCGTTTGTTATTATTTCTTTCTAGCGCTTTTTTAATCATTTCAAGCTCTTTTTCCTGCAAAGACAATGCTTCGTCAACGGTTTCGGCATCTTGGTAAACTTCGTTAAAATGAGTAGGAGCCGGTTGGTACGTTTCAGTTTTTTTTGGTGATATGATTTCTACCAAATTCTCATTCTCATTAGTGTTATCGCCATATATTTTCTGAATGAGCTGTTGCGTATTTTCTTTTGTAGTGGTGTTGGAGCCATTCTCCATCAAATCTAGGGTAAGTTTTTTCAGGTCATTGATATCATTACGCATATCAAAGAGTACTTTGTATAAAATTTCGCGTTCGTTGGCAAAATCACTATGGCTAGATTCAGAAGTGATTAACGCCGGAAAATTAGTAGTAGTATGATTGGGTAAATAACTCTTGAGCATTTCGGCAGAAATACTTCTATTTTGCTCAATTACAGATATTTGTTCAGTGATGTTTCTGAGTTGGCGAATATTCCCCTTCCAAGGGTAATTGGTTAAAACAGCCAAGGCATCAGGCTCTAACCTGATGGTGGGCATATTGTATTTTTGGGCAAAATCTGAAGCAAATTTCCTGAATAATAAATGGATATCATCTTTGCGTTCACGCAATGCCGGAAGGTGAATTTCTACAGTGCTCAATCGGTAATACAAATCTTCGCGGAACTTTCCTTTTTGAATCGCTTCTATCATGTTGATGTTACTGGCAGCTACAATCCTAACATTCGTTTTTTGCACTTTTGAAGAGCCTACTTTAATAAATTCTCCATTTTCAAGTACCCGTAAGAGACGTACCTGTGTGGTCAATGGCAATTCACCCACTTCATCCAAAAAAATAGTACCACCGTCGGCTACTTCAAAATAACCGCTTCTGGTTTGGGTAGCTCCGGTAAACGAACCTTTTTCGTGGCCAAATAATTCACTGTCAATGGTGCCTTCAGGAATGGCTCCGCAGTTAATAGCGATGTATTTGGCGTGCTTTCGATGTGATAATTGATGAATTATTTTCGGAATGCTCTCTTTGCCAACACCACTTTCTCCGGTAACCAATACCGAAATATCGGTTGGCGCTACCCGAATGGCTTTTTCTAAGGCCCTATTGAGGTGCATGTCGTTTCCGATAATACCGAAACGTTGTTTTATGGTTTGTAAATTTTCCATGTCTTAGACATTAATTTTACTGATTATCATTATTTTAGCCTTTAGCCGCTAACTT
>DRQI01000075.1 GCA_011330545.1 Flavobacteriia bacterium | reverse complement strand
TTCGCTTCGCCTGCCTTCTGCAAGCAAGCTCTGAATGGCAATGAATATTTATATGTTTTTGATATGCTATACACCTACTTCATATTTTATCTTTTTATAAACATCCCATTATCTTTACAAGTACAATCCATAAAATTACATTGTAAGCATTCGGTATTTACTTGTTCTTTATGTTGCGCTCCGGTATAAATTCCCACTAAGGATAATTGGCTTTTTATCGGGGTTAGTAAAGCGGTATCTGAAATGGTAATGGGCACCTGCCCTTTTGATTCTTGTTGTAAGATTTCCATCAAAAGAAACTGTTCTTTTAAATCCCATCCCGGAAATCCCGGGCTATATCTCGACAGTGCTTTCATTCCTTTTTGTGCTGTCCATTGCCGAATATATTCTATGGCAAAACTAACAATGGCTTCGGCAGCACTTGCCGCAAAAGTCCCTAAAAAGAACGCCCGGTCAGGATATTCTGATGACCACAGCGCCGTGGTTTTTTCGTCTACTTTTTTACCGGCAGTAGAAGCTATCAATAAGGCATTTTTAACATCGTGTTTTTGAAATCGTTTGAATATTTTGGGGGCTTTTGTTTCTTTTTTATGTAGGTATAATTTCTCATTTCTTAAATCGACCTCCACTTCGCAAATATGCAACCATGGGTCTCCTTGTTCTCGATACCATTTTGCTGCCCATTGCATCGATTTTTCGATAGGTTCGGGTACTTCATAATTTTTGGGATAACCCAACCTGCGGATATAATGTACCCGGTTAATGAGTAATTGGTGGGTTTTATCTTGAAATGTTATGTTTATTTTCATTTTGGGTTCTTGGTTTCGGGCTTTGGGTTTAAGGTTTTGGGTTCAGGGTTTCGGGTTTTGGGTTTTGGGTTTATTTGTTTTGGGTTAATTTGTTTAACTGATGTTTATATAAATGGAACGCTGATGACGCTGATTTTTATGATTTTTGGTTTATTTGTTTTGGGTTTATTTGTTTAATTGGTGTTCATATTAAAGGCATGCTGATGATGCTGATTTTTTTTAATTATTTATGATTTTTGGTATTGTGATTTTTTATTTTTTGAAAGAGGCAGCCTTCAACAAAATGGTCAAAAAAAGCGGGGTCAGATTCTAAGTTTACTTGACGGATATTTTTAACAAAACGCTCTAATGCCAATCGTGTTGGTTTTGAAAGCAATGCCATTGTCAATCCTTCTATGGTTGCATTTCCTATTTTTTTATATTTTTCTACGGGGATATTGGGCAACAAACCGATTCTGATACAGGCTTCTATATCAATATGTTCTCCAAAGCCTCCTGCCAAATAAAAAGTATCAATTTCTTCAAAGGTTCTATCATATTCTTTAAAGAGTATTTGCAATGCGGCCACATTTGCTGCTTTGGCTTGTGAGAGTAAATTAATATCGTGTTCATTGATAAACACTTGCTTATTTTTATCTGCATACCAACGGTCTGAACCATCTTCAAACCTTCCTACTTTATTAATTTTTTTTGTACGCACCAGTTCTCCTAAAACAGCTATCAATCCTGAACCACAAATACCAACAGGTGGTTTTTGATTTATGGTTTGTATGTTAATAGTATCATCTGATTCTATTTGAATATTTTCTATAGCCCCGTCAAACGCCGGCATACCGAAAGTAATTTCTCCTCCTTCAAATGCGGGCCCTGAAGGGCTGGAAGCTGTAATGGCACGGTATTTATTGCCTATGACAATTTCTGTATTGGTTCCGATATCCATAAAGGCAATGGTTTTTTCTTCTTCCATCAATTGAATTGCCAGAATACAAGCGGCAGTGTCTGCTCCTACATGGCCTCCAATAATAGGCAAACCATATATTAGCGCTTTTGGATGGATGGGTAAATGCATTTTCTTGGCATTGCTTTGAATTGACGTTGTCGTTTTTTGATTTTTTTCTACATCAAATTCGGTTAACGATTTGTAGGGCGTTTGCCCGATGGTAAAAACATCCAGTCCGAAAAACAAATCTCTCATAGTGGTATTGCCACCGATGACAACTTCAAAAATCGTTGTCGGAGTGTCACAGATAGACAAAATAGTATTTGACAAATGGGCGGTAAATATACGTTTGAGTTCTTTTTTTCCGTGGTCGGTATCATATACGATGCGAGACATTACATTACTTCCGGCAAAGTGTTGTGGGTTTTCGAAAGAAGCTGTTGCCATTAATTTTCCGTTTTCAATATCTATCAGCCTTACTACGACTGTGGTTGTACCGATATCAACGGCTAATCCGAATAGCGTTTTTGTCGTTTCTGCAATACAAATATCATCTACATATACTTTATTTCCTTTTCTAATTACTGCCGGTTGCAATACGATATTATCTGAGACAGTGGTGCCTTTTTCTTCTATTTTTATACGGCTTCTCTTAAGGCTTTCGGCTTTTACTTCGCCTTCTTTTTCAATATATGCCTGGCACGCCAATCGATATTGTGGCAATAAGTGCTGCTCTTTATCGCTTAAGGGGGATAATAATTCTGAACCTGATGTTATCTCTATCAAGCATTCTTTACACTTTCCTTGTTTTTTACATGAGGAAGGTACAGCTACCGACAATTCTTCTGCTAAATCAAATAGAGATTGATTTGCCTTGCTTTGAATGGTTTTGTTATGTATGGTGAATGTTGGCAATTTTATTTTGAAACTTAACGGATAAAATTTATCATAAATAACAGCTTTTATTTTTCATACTATGGATTCCTGCTCCCGAAGCCCCGGGACAGGAATGACAGCTAACCGGATACCTCCACCAAAGCTACAACTAGAAATCATCATCATCTTTAACCAAATTTAAAATGGCAGTGGTTTGCCGAAATCCGGCATTAGCAATGGTTTCTCCATCTAGTGGCCTTCCTTGTTGTAATGCGTTTTTTAAGCCAATTACTAACTCATCATCTATGGGTAAGGGTTGCGGATGGTGTTCTGGATTCGAAATGGAATAGTCTAGTCCTAGTTCACCGGCAATACTCAAATAAGCACGCTCCATAGAAGCTCGCATGGTTTTTGGCGTTCCCCAAGCAAAATTTGAGAGTCCAACAGAAATATGCACACCTTCTAAATTTTTATCTGCCCTAATTAATTGTATGGTATCTAAGCCCATATTTACTAAGCCTTGTGTATCTGCCCCTACCGGTGGCAAACCCGGGTCTAAGAATATTTGATCGTTTGTAATTCCTGCTTTTGATTGTAATAAATTGACAAAATATTGTGCGGTTTCATAACTTTCTTCGGGCGTTTCGCAAGGGGCTCCTCCACTTGCTGTTATCCGCTCTGAAATAATAGCGAGTACTGAAGCATTGTACTGTCCTGCCAAGGCAATTAACTCTTCTAATTCTCGCCGGGAAGCTGCAATAGAATTGATTAACGGCGGAGGTGATTTTTCAAAATTATAGGCTTCGATAGCGGTTTGGTGAAATGCTAATGACGGGTGGTCAAAACACAACGGTAATGGTGATACTTCTTGTAAAGCGGGAATTAAGTCGGGCAAAAAAGCAATGATTTCTTCTAACTT
>DRQI01000074.1 GCA_011330545.1 Flavobacteriia bacterium | reverse complement strand
CCGTTGACGATTAAGTTCCATGATTGTCCGTAATTTTCGGTTTTATAAATATATGGTTTGTAATCGCCCGATTTGTATTTGGTACCTACCAGATAGGCACCACCTTTATGAAATGGGTCTATTTCAATGGCATTGACCATCATCCATTCGGGCATGTTTTTAGGCGTTACATTTTGCCAGTTTTTTCCACCGTCTTTGGTTAGGTATACCAATCCGTCATCAGAGCCTGTCCAAATCAATCCTTTTTCAAAAGGAGATTCCGCGGCAGCGAAAATAGTTCCGTAATATTCAACGCCGGTATTGTCTTTGGTAATAGGGCCGCCTGAAGCCACTAAGGTTTTGGGGTCGTTTCTGGTTAAATCAGGACTGATAACTTCCCATGATTGCCCTTCGTTATAAGTAACGTGTAAGTGATTGGAAGCGGCATATAATTTTTTAGGGTTATTGGGTGAGAAAAATATAGGGAAGTTCCATTGAAAACGATATTTAAAATCTTCGGCGCCGTGTCCCATGGGGTCATCAGGCCATACGTTGATAGCCCTTACTTCGTGGGTTTTATGATTGACTCTGGTTAAAAATCCGCCATAACTTCCTCCATAGACAATATCATCATTGGCAGGGTCAACGGCAATATGGGCACTTTCACCACCGGCAGTAGCTTCCCAGTCTTTTTCGGTAATGAACCGCCCGTTGCTTCTATGGGCAATACGTATGGTAGAATTGTCTTGTTGTGCTCCGTAAATTCTGTACGGAAAATGATTATCTGTAGTTACCCTGTAAAATTGTGCCGTGGGTTGGTTGTGATAGGTTGTCCAGTTTTTTCCGGCGTCAAAACTTATCTGCGCCCCGCCATCATCGCCAATAATCATACGTTGGTTATCTTCGGGGGCTATCCACAAATCATGGTGGTCGCCATGTGGGGCATTGTAGGTTTTGTATGTTTTTCCTCCATCGGTAGAATGATGGTACCGTACATTTAAGATATACAATCCGTTTTCGTCTTGTGTATCAGCATAAATGCGCGTATAGTACCATGCGCGTTGCCGTAATTTGCGTTCGCTGTTTATCAGTTTCCATGTGTTACCGGCGTCGGTAGATTTATATACTCCTCCTTTTTTATTCTCTATCAATGCCCAAACAATATCTGAATTTACCGGTGAAACGGCAACGCCGCTAATGCCCCATAAGCCTTTCGGCAAACCTTCGTTGGTAGAAATATTTTTCCAAGTATCGCCGCCATCTGTACTTTTCCACAAAGCAGAACCATCACCGCCACTAGACAAGCTGTAAGGTGTCCTGCGTACATTCCAAGTAGTTGCATAAAGAATACGGGCATTGTTAGGGTCGATAATCAAATCAACAGCTCCGGCATTGGCATTGGCAAACAGTACTTTTTTCCAAGTGGCACCACCGTCAATAGATTTGTAAACACCCCTTTCGGAGGAAGGTTTATAAAGGTCGCCCAATACAGCAGCAAAGACAATATCGGGATTTTTAGGATGTATTTTTATCCGTGGAATATGCCGTGCATTTTTTAGGCCGATGTGTTTCCATGTTTTTCCGGCATCAACCGATTTCCATATTCCGTCTCCCGAAGATACGTTTCCGCGTACGGTTACCTCGCCGTTGCCTACATAAATCACATTATTATCCCATTCGCTAACGGCAATTGAACCTACCGAACCGCCAAAAAAACCGTCAGATATATTTTGCCAAGTATTGCCGGCATCGGTAGTTTTCCAGACACCGCCGCCCGTGCTTCCCATATAAAAAAGGTTGGCTTTTCCTTTTACTCCGGTAACGGCAGCACTGCGCCCGCCACGAAAGGGGCCGATATTTCGCCATTGCATTGCCTTATAATATTTTTCGGGAAATTGTACAGTATGCTGTTGTTTTTTTCTTTTGTATTTTTGAGCCGTGCCCGAATAGCTTGTTAAAAATAGAAAACTGACGAAGAGGAAAATTATTTTTTGCATGGTATAGGTTTGTTGAACAGAAAGCTAAAAATAGTAATAAAATAAATACGGATACCTAATAAATGGATTTATTGTTAGATTATACAGATAAGCAGATAAATACTGCTGAAATTACCATTTCGGGCTCTAAAAGTGAATCGAATAGATTGTTGATTTTACAACAGTGGTATCCGAATGTACAACTTGAAAACCTTTCTGATTCAGACGATACGCAACATTTACAAAAAGCCTTGCAATCTGATAAAAAAGTAATTGATATCGGCCATGCCGGAACGGCCATGCGGTTTTTAACGGCATACTTTTCTGTGTTAGAAGGTAGGGAAGTTATTTTAACAGGTTCTGAACGCATGCAACAACGGCCTATCAAAATATTGGTAGATGCCTTGCGAAGTTTAGGCGCCGCTATTGAATATGAAAAAAAAGAAGGGTATCCGCCACTGCGAATTAAAGGAAATAAAATTACTGAAAACAGGGTTCAAATCAAGGGTAATGTAAGCAGCCAATATATTTCTGCTTTACTTTTGATAGCGCCTTCTTTAGAAAATGGATTAACCGTAGAATTAGTAGGAGAAGTTACGTCAAGGCCTTATTTAGAAATGACATTACGTTTGTTAGATGAATTGTCAATTTCTACTGAATGGCATGAAAGCAAAATACGAATTTCTCCAAAATCACAAATAGAAGATGCTAAGATTACAATTGAATCTGATTGGAGCTCGGCATCCTATTTTTATAGCTTAGTAGCGTTAAGTGAAGTGGGTACATGCATTACATTATCATCCTATAAAAAAGAAAGTTTACAAGGCGATAGCTGTTTGGCAGAAATCTATAAAAATTTTGGGGTGCAAACGGAATTTCATACCCATTCTATAAGCATAACCAAAACAACACAAAACCCGAAACCTAGAACCTTCAACTTACAAGATGCCCCCGACCTCGCCCAAACCATAGCCGTTACCTGTTTCGGTTTAGGCATTGCTTGTAACCTCACAGGCTTGCACACCCTAAAAATTAAAGAGACCGACCGATTGGTGGCTTTGCAAAACGAGCTGAGAAAACTCGGTGCGGCCATAGAAATTACAGATAACAGCTTGCATTTAAAAGAATCAATAATAAGTAAATCAAATATGCATATTGCTACTTATAACGACCACCGAATGGCAATGGCATTTGCACCATTGGCATTAAAAGTACCTGTTATTATTGAAAATGCCGAGGTAGTTACTAAGTCTTATCGTAACTTTTGGGAAGATTTAGAGGCGTGTTT
>DRQI01000073.1 GCA_011330545.1 Flavobacteriia bacterium | reverse complement strand
GCGAAATATACAAAACCTTAAAATCAACAATCTCTGCTGATGCTTTTAATCAAAGTTTTTACAGAGGAGATTTGAATGTGAACTTTTTATACTACTATCACAGTTATTTTGGTTTCGATTCTGAATACAAAATAAAATTTAAACCTTACAATTCTGAGAAAATAATTATCACATCATTTCTTATTGATGAGCCTGCTCCTAGTTACAAAGTGGAACTAAATAATAAACCGAGATTAGGCATAGAAATGAATAAAGAAAATAAAACTGCTATAATCAAGATTAAGAATTTCAATTTTTTCCCAAGAGGCAGGCAAAATATCGATTTTTTCAAGGAGGCGATAGATACTTATATGAAAAAAATAAAGGATGAAAATATAACTAAAGTGGCATTTGATTTAAGAGGGAATCGAGGAGGAAATCCTGAATGTACTAAACATATATTATCCTATATTATTGATAAAGAAGTTAATTTTTATGAAAACAATGATTTGAATAAAAGACGAAATAGGCCAATAACCGTAAAACCCAAACTAACTAATAACATCAATGATGCAAAAATATATATGTTAACAGATGGTCGTTGCGCATCTGCAACAACACAAATGTTAGCCGTTATAAAGCATAATCAGTTGGCTGCCATTATCGGAGAAGAAACAGGAGGAACATACAGTACGCATCCGGGCAGAGGAACAACAGCACTAAAAAACACAAAACTTGCTATGCAAATAGGTACAGAAAGGGAATCTGTAAATGTTTCTGAATTACCATTAAACAAGGGCATTATTCCGGATAAAATTATTAAATTAGGGCTATTTGATATAATAAACGGTGATGACCCATTATTGAACTATAGTTGGAAAGAATAGACAAATGGATTTAAGGCCGGTTTTCAACTGTTAGCACTTATTTGAGAAAAAAATGAAACGATTAACTAAATTTATAGAAAGGAATATTTCAGGGAAAAAGGTTTTAAGGCTTTTTATTTTGACCAATATTGTTTACACCTTCATGCTGACTGTTACAATTCCTAAAACAATGGAATTCTCTAACGGAATGAAATTATTAGATATGATGCCCTCCGGATATGATTTGAATTATGTAAGTGAATTATTCAGTTCTCTTGGAGAAAATGGACGAGAGACTTATCTAACCAGCCAAATACCTGTGGATATGATTTACCCGCTGCTTTTCGGACTTTCTTACTGTTTGCTTTTGGGATATTTCTTAAAAAAACTAAACAAACTCAATAGCCCATATTTATATTTATGCATACTTCCTGTAATTGCAGGAATTTCAGATTATTTGGAAAATATAGGAATAATTACAATGTTGAATAATTATCCAGACTTGACAGAGACGATGGCCAATGCAACCAATACTTTTACAGTTCTAAAAAGTATTTCAACAAGTATATTTTTTATTGCCTTGATAGTAATCTTAATAATACTTGGAATTAAATTCGTAAAAAGAAATAAAACAAGTGCTAACACCCTAAAAAATTAATTGCTGATGTAAGCCTACTTACGAAAATCTTCGCGGATTTTCTACCTGCCTAAAGGCCGGCCAGGCCAGGTTCGGTTTGTGTTTGCTAAATTAGTTGCTCAAACACGCAACGAAATCGCACATAAACACGTTATCCAACATTAAAACTTCAGATAATTGAAGAAACTACAATAGTTTTACTGACTTGATTTTTCTTGGTACTTTTTGGGTGTCACACCATAGTGAGACTTAAAAACTTGAATAAAATGAGATGGATTTTCAAAGCCAACTTCCATAGCTACTTCACTCACATTTTTATCGGAAGCCTGAAGAAGAAATTCAGCTTTCTCTATCCGTTTCTCTTTCAGCCATTTGGCAGGTGTTAAATAAAAAGCTTTTTTAAAATTTCGCTTAAAAGAAGAAATGCTCATCCCATTTAAATAAGCAAAATCTTCTATTCTTAAATTACGAGTGAAATTATCTTTCATAAATTCACTCAAATTATAGCTATTCTTTTTGTTTAAATTGATTAGGAAATTTTTAAAGGCATGTTGCTTATCATTCAATACTAAATTCAGTAAAAGTTCTTCAAACTTTACCTTAAAGAGAGGTTCGGTTAATAAATTTTCAGACTCAAAATAAGGAAGAAGTGAATTTATATAAGCCTCTAAATTGGGGCTATTCTTAAATTTAAAATAAGATTTCGGTGCTTCTTTTGTATTTAGATGTATGAAATATTTGCCATTTCTATTAAAAAAATCGAGCAATAGATTATCATCAACAAAAAATAAAATACTCTTATAGCTATTACTTTCTAATACCTTTTCGGTTGTTAAAAACAATCCTTTTTTAAGAAAAATAGCTTCGTTTTTGTACAAAACAGTATCATCATCAAGAGAATGGAAATATTTTTTTCCTTCAATCCCAAAAACAATTAAGTGTTGTGTAAGGTTAATTTTCGATTTCTCCGTTTCAGTTTGCCTGTTCAGTAAAACTATTGTATTTCCATTTATGTTATGGACAATATCATTCTCAGGAGAAGATTCATGGAAATATGTTGGAATATTGATTGTCATTAGTTGTATTGAATAATCAAAGTTACGAAAACGGAGCTTTTATGATATTAGTTTTGGGCCAAAAAACATTCTGTTTGGTTCATTCCTTTTTGGTTATTTTACAATATACAGGTATTACAGATAAAAATGAGTCTTAGTTTGTAGTTAATCCTCCATCTACACTCACTATTGAACCGGTTATCCATTTAGCCTGTTCTGAAGCTAAAAAAACAGCTATCCCTCCCAAATCATCAGGTTCTCCTATACGGCCTAAAGGATAGATTGTTTTTACTTTATCAGTAAATTCTTCTCGTTGTTTGGTTGTCATTTTTCCTATAGCGGTATTGAAAAGAGGTGTTTTTACACTCCCAGGAGCTATCGTATTTACCCGAATTCCGTTTGGGCCTAATTCACAAGCTAACGATTTAGTAAATGAATCCATTGCTCCTTTGGTAAGGGAATATGCCGTACTGTACCTTCCGGGTATCATTTTATGCGAAAAGTAAGATGATATATTGATGATAGTTCCTTTTGTTTTTAGGATAGATGGAAGTAATTGTTGGGTTAAAATATAAGGAGACTGAACATTCATATTTATAATTTGCACTAGTTCTGAAGGCTTCATATCTTCTATCTTTTCAAACAAAGCCATTGCAGCATTGTTTACCAAAACATCTACTTTGCTATAAATTAGGTTTATTTCTTTTGTGAGAGCAGGAATTTTTGAAAGGTCTGATAAGTCAAAAGAAATTGTGTTCATCTTTTGATTATAAATAGATAATT
>DRQI01000072.1 GCA_011330545.1 Flavobacteriia bacterium | reverse complement strand
GGCCTCTTTGAATGGGTAAAAGAAGTATTGATTGAAAAGTTTGGCAATGCAACCCTAGACGATTTAGGCCTTATAAAAATTGTAGATACCGAACATGAAGTTGTAGACGTTCTTAACAGTTTCTACAAAAAATATAGTTTGAGCCCCAACTTCTAAAAATGGTGGTAAGGCTACTCTACAATTATTAAGACCCAAATACTTTTGAACGTTGGTTTATGTGATTTTATAAAGACAACCGCTTAGGCTGTTTTTGTAAAATTATATTGAGAATTCGGTTATTACTTACTATAAAGTTCTCGATACGCCGTTCCTCCGTCGCGGCACTCGAACTGACGTAGGGGCAAAAAAGAAGAATGGTTTCTTCATTGTGGCATTCGAACTGACGATGGTTTAGATATTTATAATTGTTTTGGCCAAATATTAGATAATAACTTCATTGGTTAAACTCAGATAAAAGTTTTAAACCCTACGAGTCAATTCGAGTGATTTTATAAAGACAACCGCTTAGGTTGTCTTTATAAAATTGTATCGAGAATTCGTTTATTGTTTACTAAAAAGTTCTCGATACGCCGCTCCTCCGTCGCGGCACTCGAACTGACTTTGAGATAAAAATGAAGGCGAATTTACCAAAAAGTTTTTTTAGGATTACTCAAGAAAAAAAAGAAACCTAATATACAGCCCTTAAGAATACCATCTTTTAGACACCACTTTTTTATTTAGTATCATCTTCTTTTTTGTCAGATACAATCACAAATTCTGTTCTCCTGTTCATTTGGTGCTGTTCGTCAGTACATTCAACATCATCAGTACAGCCATTTGTCAATTGGGTTTCACCATAGCCTTTTGCCGTAATTCTTTTGGCATCGATTCCTTTTGAAACAATATATTTTACAGTAGCTTTTGCCCTTCTTTTTGACAAGCGGTTATTATAGGCTTCGGTGGCTCTCGAATCGGTATGCGAACCTGCCTCTACATTAAGTTCAGGATGGTCTTTCATAATTTGAACCAACTTATCTAACTCAGCGGCAGCATCAGGCCTAATATTCCATTTATCCAAATCAAAATATATATTTTCTATATTGATTTTGTTTTCAACAATTTCAGGAGCCAACGCCAAGGCTACTTCAATAGGTTTCTCAACGATATCATTAATAGTAGTTATAGAGGCATTGTCATCTTGAAAATCAATTTTATCACCCGTAATTTTATATGCTGTATTACATTTTACGGTAAAACGGTATAGGCCATTTTCATCAGATACTACGGTTTTTACAATATTACCCTCTTTATCCAACAGCTTAATTTCTACCCCTGCAAGGTTTTCTTGCGTTTCTTTATTCTTTACAAGACCTGAAATTTCTTGTGTGCATTCTATCTCTAACGGCTTGTTTCTTAAAAAACTATAAATGTCATCATCGCCTACGCCTTCTTTTCTATTTGATGAAAAATAGCCTTTATCTTGTTTTTTAATAAAGGCAAAATCATCGTTAGGGCTATTTATTGGCACACCTAAGTTTAAAGGCTTTGATATTGTAGTATTGTACATCTTACAGGCATAAATATCCAATCCGCCCAATCCGTTTTCCCTATCTGAAGAAAAATAAATGATATCGCCATCGATAAACGGAAACATTTCTTTTCCTTTGGTATTGACAGGAGCCCCTAAATTTTTAGGCTCGCCATAGGTACCATCTTCTTTTAAATCAACGACGTAAATGTCTGTTTTTCCGAAAGAACCCGGCCTATCTGAAACAAAATATAATTTTTTCCCATCTTCACTCAAAGCAGGATGCCCGGTTGAATATTCATCATTATTGAAAGGTAATTTTTTGATATCTGTCCATTCCCCATCTTTTTGTACCGAGGCTTTAAACAGTTGTAATCGCAATACGCCTGTGGTATCATTTTTCACTTCGTTATGATAGTAATTGTTGCTTGTAAAATAAACAGTTTTCTTATCTTTTGTAAAGGCAACGGTGGCCTCATGAAATTTTGTATTTACATTTCCCTTTACTTTGTGTTTTCCGGCAATTTCACCATTGTTTTCAATAGAGCCAATATATAAATCTAAGTAGGGCTGGCTATTGGGCAACCATATATTTTTAACAATAGACCGTTTACTTCTCGGTGAAGAAAAAACAATACTGTCATTACCGAAATAGGATGTTCCGAAATCAGCATATTCGGTATTTATACTGATATTTTTTATAACATATTCACCTGCCGAAGTTTGTGAAGTAGCTAAGGCGCTACTCAATAGCAAGGCTATTATAATATATTTTTTACTCATGTTGTACATATTTACTGGTTGTAGTTTGTGATTTTTCTTTGAAAAGTTCATTTTATAAATAATTTTAGTTAGAAAAATCTAGGTGATACCACATTATCTCTTGAGAGGTCGATATCCCATTGTAAAAATACTTCGTGCGACCCCGAATTAAAATTGCCTAGATTAGTGGTGGTATAATCATAAGCATATCCCAATCTTAAATCTTTCGTCAAAAGAAAACCTACCAAACCGCTAATAGAATCATCTAATCTATAAGAAGCTCCTATTTCAAATTTTTCGTTAAATAAAAAATTAGCCGAAAGGTCTAATGACAATGGCGCCCCATTAACAGCTTTTGCCATAATTGAAGGTTTGAACTTCGTATGTTGAGAAAGGTTAAAAACGTATCCACTCGTTAGGAAATAGTGTGTTTTTTCTGAGGCCTTGGTAATACCGTTATTTCTCGAAAAATGTTTGGTTTCCAATACATTTGGCATTGACAAACCAACATAAAACTTATCGGTATAATAAAATACTCCGGCACCGAAATTAGGAAATGTCCTATTTTCAAAATCAAGTACATTGGGGTCATTGGGGTCAATTGCAATCAGAGAGGCTTCGTTCAAATTATGAAACGTAAAACCTGCTTTTAGCCCAAAAGCTAATTTGCCCTCTACAGAAGTGTTAATAGTATACGAAAAATCGGCAAAGACATTTTGTTCTTTTACCGGGCCAATTTTATCTACAATTGCCGAGAGGCCTAAACCCACTTTTTTACTAAAAGGGGCATGAGCCGAAAAAGTAAAGGTTTTAGGGGCTCCGTCTATTCCTACCCATTGTGTCCTTCCTAACACACCAATACTCAATGTTCCTCTTGAACCCGCATAAGCCGGATTTAACACATTCATATTGTACATGTATTGTGTGTACTGGGGGTCTTGTTGTGCATAAAAATTTATCGATGACAATACAATGCCTAGTGCTAAAAATAATTTGAATTTTTTCATAAATCTCATATTATGTTTTTTGAGGGGCAGGAGTTACTGCCCCTTTATGAATTTTAATTATCTATTTAAGTATATCCAACCAGATTCGGGTTTTCTATTATTATCATTGAAGTTAATGACGTAGAAATAGGTTCCCGTAGGCGCAACTTTACTACTATTAATAGTGATTCTACCATCAGAGAATCCATCCCACCAATCGGGTTGGGATCTTCCATCATTTTTATAATCATATACTACATTTCCCCAACGGTTATAGATTTTCATTTCAAAATTGGGGAATAAGTTTGCCAATCCTGGAATTTCAAAAACATCATTAATACCATCACCATCAGGTGTAAACAGGGTTGGTATTTCCACCATACAAGCCTCGGAGTCTAAATAGTCTGGGGTACCATCGCTATCACAATCATCATTCATAGGGTTCCCGTCACTATCCGCATCTTCTTCAATTGTAGCAATTCCATCGCCATCATCATCAACATCTAAGAAATCAAAAATGCCATCACCATCTGTATCATCGGGGCCATTTCCATCACCACTAGGATTCCACTCATCTTCATTACTTACATTATCATTATCACAATCCATTGCATTCCATTCATCACTGGGCTCTAAAGTTCTACTTGCCGGTACAAAGTCGCACGGGTCATTCGGGTCGGTACCATCCGCTACTTCGTCGCTATCGCGTACACCATCACCATCGGTGTCAGGATCAATCACAGAAATTGTTATGGTTGCCGTTTCACAGACATCAGGATCAGGAACAGTATTACAAACTTGATATTCTATCGTAACATCAGTATCTAATTCGCTACTCAATGGCGTATATGTCACTTCCCCTGTTAACGGATCAAAACTTATTGTACCTCCCGCTGTACCTCCTGTTTGTGTAATACTGGTATTAGCACCGGGCAAGAAATCATCATTGCTAAGAATATTGAAGGTGGTTGGGCCTCCGTTAGGTGCTGTAAATGCATCATCTGTAGCGCTAGGCACTAACGGATTTGGGTCGCTACCGTTTGCATTGCCATCATTATCACAATCAGCAGCATTCCACGCCGCACTTGGCGCTACGCTCTGACTGGCGATTACTAGGCTACACATATCTTTCGGGTCGGTGCCATCGGTGATTTCTGTACCGTTGATAACGCCGTCGCCATCACAGTCTAAGGCATTCCATGCTGCGGTGACATTGGCGATTACCTGACTGGCGGTATTGTAACTACAACCGTCATTGACATCGGTACCGTCAATGGTTTCTTGTCCGTCGCTTACCCCATCGCCGTCAGTGTCTTGGTCGGTAATGGTTATCGTTACCGTAGCTGTTGCACAGACATCG
>DRQI01000071.1 GCA_011330545.1 Flavobacteriia bacterium | reverse complement strand
GGTCGAAACTGCCTTTTGCAGTTTCGGGTGAGGTAAAATACCAAATTTCGGTTTTTGACCCTAAGGTCAAAATGAAACCAGCGAAATACCCCTATGGCTTGCCTCGGGGATAGTTGGTTTCAAGAAATTTTTTATTTGATTTTTCATTAAAGAGAAGAATCAGAATTATAAAGAAAACAATACTATAATTAATTATATGGCTACATTGAGGCTTAATAAGGTTTTAAGAGAATTAAATATTTCGTTAGATAGGGCGGTTGAATGCCTTTTAAAAAAAGGCTATGAAATAGAAGCAAGGCCCACAACAAAAATATCTGACGAGGTATATAATGTGCTTTTAGATGAATTTCAAACCGATAAAAGTAAAAAAGTTGCATCGAAAGAAGTAGGCGAAGAAAAGCGTAAAGAAAAAGAAGCACTTCGTTTAGCCCATGAAAAAGAACTCGAAAAAAAGCGTTTGGAAGAAGAGGCAAAAAGGAAAATTTTTAAGCCTGAATCTGAAAAATTAATAGGCATAAAAACCGTTGGCAAAATAGATGTAGAGGCCAAAACAACTTCAAAAAAAGAAACCAAAGAAGTTGTACCGCCAAAAGCCGTTGAAAAAGAAAAAGAAGAAGTTGCCGCCCCTAAAGAAGAAGAAGAAATAGCTCCTGTAAAAGAAAAACCTGCTGAAGTAGCAAAAATCACCACAAAATATCAAAAACTCACAGGCCCGAAACAAGTTGGCGAAAAAATAGATTTAAAACAATTTGAAAGGCCAAAGAAAAAAACTGAAAAGAAACCCCAAAAAACAACTACTGAAGATAATAGTGCCAATAAAAAGAAACGAAGGCGAATCAATAAACCTGTTGGGGGCAATGCTTTTTCACAAAAGCAAAAATCAAATTTTAAATCAGGAGGCAGAGGCAGAAAAAATATTGTAAAAGAAGAGCCTTCAGAGGCAGAAGTACAAAAACAAATTAGAGAAACATTAGAGAAGCTACAAGGTAAATCTAAAAAAGGAAAAGGGGCAAAATACAGAAGGGAAAAAAGAGATTTACACCGTCAACAAACTGAAAAAGACCTAGAACAACAACATGCCGAAAGTAAAATACTTAAGGTTACAGAATTTGTTACGGCCAGTGAAGTGGCTACCATGATGAATGTTTCTGTTGCCGAAATTATATCGGCTTGTATGTCATTGGGCATGATGGTAACTATGAATCAACGTTTAGATGCCGAAACCCTTACCATTGTTGCTGAAGAATTTGGGTTCAATGTAGAATTTGTAAGTGCTGAAGTAGAAGAAGCCATTGAAGAAGTAGAAGACAATCCCGAAGATTTAGAACCAAGAGCACCCATTGTTACTGTGATGGGACACGTTGACCACGGTAAAACATCATTGCTAGACTATATTAGAAAAGCCAATGTTATTGCAGGAGAATCAGGTGGTATCACACAGCACATAGGAGCGTATAGCGTAGAATTGGCAGATGGGCAAAAAATAGCATTTTTAGATACCCCCGGCCATGAAGCCTTTACCGCCATGCGTGCCCGTGGAGCTCAAGTTACTGATATTGTAATTATTGTAATTGCAGCAGACGACTCTATAATGCCCCAAACCAAAGAAGCTATCAGCCACGCACAGGCAGCAGGCGTGCCGATTGTTTTTGCTATTAATAAAATAGACAAGCCCAATGCGAATCCTGATAAAGTAAAAGAAGAATTGGCGAATATGAATTTATTGGTAGAAGATTGGGGCGGTAAAATTCAATCGCAAGATATTTCTGCTAAAACCGGTGAAGGTGTTGATGAGTTGATAGAAAAAGTAATGCTAGAAGCCGAACTACTCGAGTTAAAAGCCAATCCTAATAAAAATGCCTTAGGTACGGTTGTAGAAGCCTTACTCGATAAAGGGAAAGGCTATGTTTCTACCGTATTGGTAGAAGCCGGAACCCTGAAAATAGGAGATTTTGTCCTTGCCGGAAAACACAGTGGTAAAGTAAAAGCCATGCACGACGAGCGTGGCAATAATGTAAAAAAAGCCGGCCCTTCGACACCTATTTCAGTGTTAGGATTAGACGGGGCACCACAAGCAGGAGATAAATTTAGGGTGTTTGACGATGAACGCGAAGCCAAACAAATAGCCTCAAAACGCGAACAGTTACAACGAGAGCAATCCGTTCGAACACAACGCCATATTACCTTAGATGAAATTGGGCGTAGAATTGCTTTAGGCGACTTTAAAGAATTGAATATCATTTTAAAAGGTGATGTTGACGGCTCAGTAGAAGCATTGACAGATTCTCTTCAAAAACTGACTACCGAAGAAATTCAAGTAAATATTATTCATAAAGGTGTAGGAGCTATTACAGAATCTGATGTATTATTGGCTTCAGCCTCAGAAGCTATTATCATTGGGTTTAATGTAAGACCTTCGTCTGCCGCACGTATCTTGGCAGAAAAAGAAGAAATTGATATTAGAAACTATTCTATCATTTATAAAGTAATTGATGAGATAAAAGACGCTATGGAAGGTATGCTTTCTCCGGATATGGTAGAGGAAATTACCGGAAATGCCGAAGTTAGGGAAACCTACAAAATTTCAAAAGTGGGTACTATTGCCGGCTGTATGGTTACCGACGGCAAAATATTCAGAAACTCTAAAATACGAGTTATCAGAGATGGCGTAGTGGTCTTTGCAGGCGAATTGGCCTCGTTAAAACGTTTTAAAGATGATGCGAAAGAAGTAAGTAAAGGTTATGATTGCGGTATGCAAATCAAAAATTATAATGACATTAAAGAATTAGATGTTATTGAAGCATATCAAGAAGTAGCTGTTAAAAAGAAATTGAAATAATTGACAACAACAGGTAAGATTTAAAAAAAGGCTGTCTAAAGACCAATTCGTGGTAGTTTGGTTACGTTATGAGAGTGCTGACAAATGACAAATAAGAATCTTTTTTCAGATACAATATGAGTATCGAAAGAGATAACGCATTCAATAGTTAGTTTTTTAGGCAACGCTTTGTTTTTATGATGCTAAATTCTCACATTTTTTAGCAGTAGAATTTAGTACCTTTGTCAACATTATTAAGTCCCTATGTTTTTAAAGAATTTTTGGTCAATTGTATCTAGAATTATCCTTAAGGGGCGAATTCCTATATTAATAATCCTTGGCCTAATTACCTATTTTTTAGCAACTCAAATGAAGAACATGCGTTTTTCGTATACAGAAGCTAATTTGTTGCCTAGAAATCACGAAGTAAATATAGAATACAATAAATTCCTTAAAATATTTGGTGAAGAAGGCAATATTATCATCCTGGCAACGCAAGACTCAACTGTTTTTACTTCAAAAAAGTTTAACAATTGGAATGCCTTATCAAAAAAGTTAAGCACTTATCCTGAAGTTGATTTTACCGTTTCTATCGGTGATATTAAAAAATTAAAGAAAGATACACTCCATAAACGTTTTGTGGTAGAGCCACTGTATAAAGAAAAGCCCAAAACCGACTCAGAAATAAAAAAAATAAAAGACGAGCTCTTTCACAAACTGCCTTTTTTTGACAATTTCTTATTCAATAAAAATACGGGTACTATCAGAACAATTATCTATATTAAAAAGAAAATTGTCAATACAAAAGAGCGAAAAGATTTTGTTTTTAATGTCTTGAATCCCACCATTGAACAATTTGAAAAAGACAATAATATAGACGTTAGGGTTTCCGGAATGCCCTATATCAGAACTATGAATTCTCAAAATATTGTTGATGAAATAGGTTTGTTTGTAGGGTTGGCTTTAGGAATTACTTCATTGATATTCTTTTTCTTTTTCCGTTCATTTCGCGCTACCTTTATTACCATGCTTGTAGTGAGCATCGGGGTAATATGGGCATTTGGGTTTATTGGTTGGTTTCAGTATGAAATATCGGTATTGATGGCATTAATACCGCCCTTGATAATTGTTATCGGCGTACCCAACTGCATCTTTTTAATCAATAAATACCAACACGAAGTAAAAAGCCATGGCAATCAGGCAAAATCATTGCAGCGCGTTATTTCTAAAATAGGCAACGCCACCTTAATGACCAACATTACCACCGCATCGGGTTTTGCCACTTTTATTTTTACCAAAAGCCAATTACTCAATGAATTTGGTATTATAGCCTCCATAAATATCATGGCAATTTTTATATTGTCATTATTGATTATACCTATCATTTATAGTTTTTTGCCCAAACCGAAAGACAAGCATTTAAGGCATTTAGAAAAACGTTGGATAGAACGTATTGTAAATTGGATGGAAAATACCGTCCGCCACAAACGCATTGCCGTATATGTTTCTACCGTTTCATTAATGGTCATTAGTATCATTGGCGTATATATGATTCGAGTTTCAGGAAGTTTGATTGAAGATATGCCAAAAGGGAAGCCCTTTTTTAAAGACATTATCTTTTTTGAAAAAGAATTTGGCGGTATCATGCCGTTAGAAATTGTCATAGATACCAAACGTAAAAAAGGCGTGATGAAATTGTCAACGCTAAAGCGGATGGACAGGCTCAATGAAATTATAGATGAAATACCAGAACTCTCACCATCAGTTTCGGTATTAAATATTGTAAAATATTCAAAACAAGCCTATTATAAAGGGAATCCCAAATATTACCAATTGCCGACCGGGCAAGAACGAAGTTTTATTTTGTCATATGCCAAAAACTCTGATGCCAATTCAGATTTGTTAAATAATTTTGTAGATTCTACCGGCCGTTATGCGCGTATCACTACCTTTATGAAAGATATCGGTACCGACAAAATGGAACGTATCGAAGAACGGCTGCAAGCGAGAATTGACAAAGAATTTCCTAAAGACAAATTCAATGTTACCATGACGGGTAAAGCCTTGGTTTTCTTAAAAGGCACCAACTATCTTATTAGAAACTTAGTAGTCTCACTGTCATTGGCTATTTTACTCATTTCTTTATTTATGGCTTGGATGTTTAGGTCATTTCAAATGATAATTATTTCACTGATACCTAATATATTACCTCTGTTAGTTACCGCAGGATTGATGGGCTTTTTAGGCGTACCTATCAAACCGTCAACCATTTTGGTATTTAGCATTGCCTTTGGGATATCAGTAGATGATACCATTCATTTTTTAGCAAAATACCGGCAAGAATTACAAGCCAATAATTGGAAAGTAAGAAAATCAGTATACGCTGCGCTGCGTGAAACCGGCGTAAGTATGTTCTATACTTCTATTGTTCTCTTTTTCGGATTTTTAGTATTTATAGTCTCTAGTTTTGGGGGTACCAAAGCCCTTGGCGGATTGGTATCGGTAACACTACTTTTTGCCATGGTTTCAAATTTATTATTATTACCATCGTTATTACTATCATTAGAACAACGAATAGCCAATAAAAAAGTCTTTAAAAAACCTGCCATTGAAATTCTACCCGATAATGAAGAAGTAGAAGAAAATGACAGCGAGAGCAATATGGCAGAAAAAAATAAAAATAACTAATGAAAGGAATAATACTTGCCGGAGGGAGTGGTACCAGGTTGCACCCACTCACTATTGCCATTAGCAAACAGCTAATGCCCATATATGATAAGCCGATGATTTACTACCCTTTATCGGTATTGATGTTAGCAGGTATAAAAGATATTTTGATTATTTCAACCCCACATGATTTACCGATGTTTGAACGCCTGTTGGGTGATGGAACACGGTTGGGCTGTAATTTTGAATATGCCGTGCAAGAAGTACCTAACGGGTTGGCACAAGCCTTTGTTATTGGTGAAAGATTTATTGGCAATGATAAAGTGGCTTTAATTTTAGGAGATAATATTTTTTATGGTACCGGACTTCACTCAACCTTGATGAATGCTTCAAAGAGAGATGGAAGTACCGTTTTTGCCTATCATGTAACCGATCCTGAACGCTATGGCGTGGTAGAGTTTGATGCCGATAATAAAGTAATCTCAATTGAAGAAAAACCACAATATCCTAAATCAAACTATGCCGTTCCCGGTATTTATTTTTACGATAATGATGTTGTTGAAATAGCTAAAAATTTACAACCATCTGCTCGCGGGGAATATGAAATTACCGATATCAATAAAAAATACTTACAACAAGGCAACTTACACGTCAGTATCTTAAGTAGAGGTACCGCATGGTTAGATACCGGTACGTTTCAATCGTTAATGCAGGCGCAACAATATGTGCAGGTTATTGAAG
>DRQI01000070.1 GCA_011330545.1 Flavobacteriia bacterium | reverse complement strand
TGGTCGGTTGGCTCCACGGTGGCTCCCGTATATTACAATTCTTTTGGCAATGGCTCGCCCATAGACCCGGCATTGGCAAATAACAATAAAAATGGCGACGGTTCTATTTCTTACGGGTTAAAAGTTAACTATAAATTATCTGATAAGTTCAGCTTGCAATCGGGTATTAACAACTTAGAATTAGGTTATACCACAGAAAATGTAACCACCTTGGTATCTTCGTCATTATTGGCCGGTACAAATACAAATATAGAAACCAATGTCAATGGCGTAGTCATTGCAGCCGTCTCTACAGTATCACAAAATTCAGATGCATTGAGCCAGCGGGCTTCTTTTGACCTCTCAGGGTCTTTAGGCCAATCGCTGAGCTATGTAGAAATACCCTTGGAAATTAAATACAACATGTTGCAAAAAAAATTAGGTGTCAATGTAATTGGCGGAATCAGTACCTATTTTTTATATCAAAACAAAGTATCGATTACTACTTTCGGAAAAACCACAACCCTCGGAGAAGCCTCCAATATCAACGCTATGAATTTCAGTGGCAATTTAGGGTTGGATTTTGATTATAACATCAGTAAAAAATTATATATAAACGTATCACCCATGTTTAAATACCAATTCAATACATTTTCTAAAAATGCAGGAGGTTTTAAACCCTACTATTTAGGTATTTATACAGGTGTAAACTTTAGGTTTTAGTTGGTTAATTATATTTGGCTGGTTACCAAATATGCCAAAAAGCCGGGTGTTAACATCCGGCTTTTTTGTTATAAAAAAGCAGGCAACGTCAAAAAGGCATTACCACCGGCTAAGAAAATAGTTTGTCAAGGTAACACAGAAGAATATCCACATATTTTTAGTGCAACCTTTGATGTACCCTAATGGTTACTCAAAAATAACAATACCTTCCTTACCATTTTGTAAATTATTTTATCTAAAGAAAACACTTACAAGGCCTGAATAATTTGTAATTTTGTATTTCAATATAAAGAATACGTAATTATGACATTAATAGCTACAGATTTTGGAATAGAAAAAGCACTGCAACAATTAGGTGTTAAAGAGATAAACGAAGGTACTTCAACAGGTTCTCAATGGTTTTCAAGTGGAGAGATTATTGAAAGTTATTCGCCCGTTGACGGACAGTTAATCGGTAAAGTAAAAACAACTACCAAAGAAGATTATGAACAACTCATGCGTACGGCTACCGATGCCTTTAAAACATGGCGGGTAATGCCGGCTCCCCAACGTGGAGAAATAGTGCGCCAGTTTGGAGAAAAATTGCGCCAGCTCAAAGAACCATTAGGGAAATTGGTGTCTTATGAAATGGGTAAAAGTTATCAAGAAGGCTTAGGCGAAGTACAAGAAATGATAGATATCTGCGATTTTGCCGTAGGCCTATCGCGCCAATTAGACGGCTCAACCATGCACAGCGAACGTTTTGGGCATAGAATGTATGACCAATACCACTCACTAGGTGTTGTGGGTATTATTTCGGCATTTAATTTTCCGGTAGCTGTTTGGGCTTGGAATACGGCATTGGCATGGATTTGTGGTGATGTTTGTGTTTGGAAACCCTCAGAAAAAGTACCGCTTTGTGGAATTGCCTGTCAAAATATTGCCGCCGAAGTATTTAAAGCCAATGGATTACCCGAAGGAATTTCAAATTTAATCAACGGAGATTACCGCGTAGGAGAACTGATGACTACAGACAAACGCGTTCCGTTAATTTCTGCTACAGGCTCTATTAGAATGGGAAAAATAGTAGCCCAAAAAGTAGCGGCACGCTTAGGAAAATCACTACTCGAATTAGGTGGTAATAACGCCATCATCGTAACCCCTGATGCCGATATAAAAATGACGGTAATCGGAGCCGTTTTCGGAGCCGTAGGTACAGCCGGACAACGTTGTACCTCAACACGACGGTTGATTATACACGAAAGTATCTACGAAAATGTTAAAAATGCCATCGTAGATGCCTATCAGCAAATACGCATTGGCAATCCGTTAGACGAAAACAATCACATGGGGCCACTTATCGATAAAGATGCCGTAGCCATGTACCAAAATGCGTTGCAACAAATAGTTGATGAAGGCGGAAATTTAGTAATTGAAGGCGGAGTGTTATCAGGTGAAGGCTATGAAAGCGGCTGTTATGTAAAACCTGCTATTGCCGAAGCCGAAAATAGCTTTGAGATTGTACAACACGAAACTTTTGCACCGATATTATACTTGTTGAAATATTCAGGAAGTGTAGAAAATGCCATAGAAATTCAAAACGGTGTGGTTCAAGGCCTGTCATCAGCCATTATGACCAATAACTTACGAGAAGCAGAGCGCTTTTTATCGGTTGCCGGTTCTGATTGCGGAATTGCCAATGTAAACATAGGCACCTCAGGTGCCGAAATAGGCGGTGCTTTTGGTGGTGAAAAAGAAACCGGTGGCGGACGTGAATCAGGTTCTGATGCTTGGAAAGTGTATATGCGCCGTCAAACAAACACCATAAATTATACAACTGACTTACCCTTAGCACAAGGTATCAAGTTTGATTTGTAAAATAAAGGAAAGGATAAAACCTCATTTCAATGCCGGAACGTTGTCGGGAGAAATGAGGTTTTTTTGGGTTGGAATAATAATTATACAATTTTATACTGCAAATGTCACCCCTTATTTACAATGCCACAAGAGGAAAAACCCTGAATTTTAAGGGGATTTTTCCTGAGTAAAACAGGGTTTTTCCTAAATTAAACCCGCATTATGCGTTAACCCAAAAACGCCGCGATTAATGCCTAATTTTATTTAACCTAGATTATGCAATAGAGTTACGTTATGAGTTAGGAAAGCGCAATAAAATAGGGTGTTTTACTAAATTAGGCGTAGCACCGCTACGGTTAATTTTGAAAACACAGTGAAACGACCTATTTTGCAGTGATTTCTGAACGGAATAGGAAGTCTATTGCATTATCTGGGTTTAACTAATACATAAGTTATTGATAAATAATTATTTATATGTCTTATTGTAGCGTCAATTCGAATATTTTTAGTTGTGAAAACCAACAGTTTTCACAACTAAAAATGTATCGGAGAGTATACTCTTTTTTATAGTGAATAGGTTCTCCATACTAAAGATAGCGGCTTTTATGCAACTTTTATAATTTGGGTTAAAAACAACTGTAAAATACTTCTATACCGCTACGAATTTACCTCTATTTCAAAGCGTAAATTCTGATTTATACCCTAATTTTAGAATAAATAACACTAAAAAACGTTTCTTAAAGAAGTGGTTTTTTATTTTTGGTGGTTAAAATGGCATATCATTTGCCATAGTTATAGCGATAATACAATAATTATCAACAAAAAACAGTAAATAGAGAATTATGAAAACAAAAATACTATATATTTTATTTGCCTTAGTGTTGGCGAGCTTTATAGGCATATCGTCACAAGAAGACAGGTGGAAAGCTCCTGAAAAGGCAAAAGAGCTTAAAAACCCGGTAAAAGCGTCTGCAAAAGCGCAATCTGCCAAACGCGGTGCTAAATTATTTAAAACACGTTGCATGATTTGTCACGGTACAAAAGGAAAAGGTGATGGAATTGGTGGCAAAGCCTTAAACCCAAAACCGCAAAACCTAACGTTGAAAATGGTACAATCGCAAACCGATGGTGAAATTTTTTGGAAAATTACCAATGGCAGGAATGATATGATAAAATGGGGGCCTATTTTATCTGATGAACAGCGGTGGGATTTGGTAAATTATGTGCGTACTTTAAAATGAAACTAAAATAATCTAAATTCTTTTTAGTTGATAGCCTCACAAGTTTTGAAAACCTACGATATTATGACTAACTAGGCAACTGGTTTCTTACTATAAAATAGTTTTAGCAACCGGTTTACGCCCGTAATAATTTTTAATTTAGTTATTTATAAATAGTTTAATTAAAATTATAATTAATTAACAATCAAAATAATAAGAGCCATTAGCGTATGTTAATGGTTCTTTTTTTATATAAAAAATATCGCTAATTGTTGGTTTTTTTCTTTTTTATTGTAAATTGTAACCGCGAAAATATAGGAGTTTTCGAATCAAATAAAATTGCTAATTATGAAAAATTGCTCTGAAAAATCACCTTCTTATGTCCTTTTTGGAAAAAGAGCACTCTCTTTATATGCTGTTTCCCTTCAGCATTTGTTAAATGCTACAAATATCAACTATAAAGTAGCTGTATTTACAGACATTAAAACCTTTGAAAAAGAAAAGGAGAAATGGATTGAATATACAGAAATTGACTATCATATCTACTTAAAAATTAAAGACCATTTAAAAAAGCGGCCTACTTTTTTAAAAAAGGTTAAGAATAAGTTCTTGTTAGGTATTTTTAGTTGAATGCAATAAATAATAATTCAGCTATATTTTACCTTTCTAAGTACCCGCAGGGCTTCTTTTAGCTTTATATAAGCCGTTTTTTCAGGTAGATTTCTCAGATAGGGTTTTGCTGTTTCTAATTTTTGCTTGGCATCTTTAAAGCCGTTTAACGAACAAATCATGTATGTTGTTGGCAATTGCTGTAAATCAATAATCTCTTGTTTATTTAACGGAATGTTTTTTTGGAGTTTTTTTAGGATGGTGTTATTGCTATTGTAAATATGCTGTAAAACGATAGCATCGTATACCGGAGGCGTAAATAGAAGCTCCGTGGCCATATCATACACGCCATTGTCTTTAAAGTGGATAACGGTTTTTTCTAACGGATAATAACGGTGGTCTTTATCAATGCCAATTTGTAAATATTCTGTAATAATAAACGATTGGCTGTTGTAGGCAATTTCAACTTCATCTAACGCAGAATAAAATAACCGAATCTGTTCATTGACCAATTCAATATCAACTCTTGAATACAATGTTTTTTCATCAACTATTTTTTTTAATCCTGCCCAACAAACCACAAATTGGTCTTTAAAGACTTTATAGGTAGGGTGCAACTCTTTTTTGTGTTGCTTTATAAAGTCAAAAACCCCGTTTAAGGTGAGTTCTATATTGTTTCGCGCATTTTTTTCTATGCTTTCAACAATCGATTTATTAGTGTTTTTCAGCACTATATTTTGTAC
>DRQI01000069.1 GCA_011330545.1 Flavobacteriia bacterium | reverse complement strand
CGTTTTTATATCTTTAACGAGGCCTCACAGGTTTCAGAAACCTGTGAGCCTGGTGATTTTATCAATAAAAATTATTAATCCGATTGTATTTGATAGCATTTTGAGCATTGGCGCCACAGGCTTTTACTGTATGAATCAACCCCGCAAAACGGGCATCTTTGGTATAGCCTTTTTTATAACGCGCATAAATTTGTTGTGCGATAACACCTAATTTAAAACATCCGAAAACGTAATAAAACAGTACATCATCAATATTAATATTTCGGAGGGTGGTATATTTTTCAATAACTTGTTGCCGTGTTAAATTACCGGCTACCCATGTTAAATTGAACTGCCTCAAAGCAGGAGAATCTTCTTTTTCAACCCAATAGGCCAGTGTAGTGCCTAAGTCCATTAAAGGGTCGCCAACTGTGGCCATTTCCCAGTCTAATACAGCTTTTATTTCTAGTGAATCTACATCCAATACCAGGTTATCATACTTATAATCGTTGTGAATAAAAGCAGTCGTCATTTTTATGGGGAGGTTGTCTGCCATCCATGCGGCCACCATATTCATCGAAGAAATTTCATCTGTTTCTGCCTTAAAATATCGCTTTACCCAGCCTTCCACTTGACGTTTTACATACCCTTTGGGTTTCCCCAAAGAAATCAATCCTGAATTTTCTACATCCAAACTGTGCAAATCGACTAAATTTTCAATGGTTTGCGTTGATAGTTTTTTGAAGTGGGCAGGTGTCAATTCCAATCCTTTCGGGATGGTGTTTCGCAAAATAACCCCTTTGATGCGTTCCATCATAAAAAAAGGGGAGCCAATTACCGTTTTATCGTCACAAAAAATAATAGGTTTCGGGATTTTTGAATATACAGGCTCTAGCAAATGTAAAACGTTATACTCTCTGCCCATGTCATGGGCAGATTTTATATTGGCACCAAAAGGTGGTTTGCGCAATACATATTCTCGGGTACCTGCCGTTATTAAATAGGTGAGATTTGAAAACCCTCCCGGAAATTGTTTGACCGCTATTTCATCGGCAAAATTTGGTAATTCACTTTTTAAATATGCCAACAATTGTTGCTCGTTGAGTTCTTCACCTTTGCGGGTTTCTACCGGTGAATCTATGGGTTTGTTCATGTGTTTCAAAATAGGGCGCTGATAACGCTGATTTTTTATGATTATTATTGACGTTTACCTGTAGAAAATTTTTGTTTTTAAGAATTGTCTTAAAAAGATAATACTGTCTGTATTCTTGTACTGCCTTAGGCGCTATTCATTGCCTAACTATCACGTCAGTTCTTTATATCCAATCCGTAATTCTTAAGAATTTGCCTTGTGAGTGCTGATTTATGTACTTCATCGGGGCCATCATAAATACGTGCTCCGCGTTCATGGCGGTACCAAAAAGACAATACGGTATCGTCTGTTAACCCTAAGGCTCCGTGAACTTGAACAGCCCTATCCAATACTTTTGCCAATACATTGGCTACAAAAAATTTAATGGTAGAAATTTCTATCCGTGCTGCTTTAGCACCAACATCATCAATTTTTTTTGCGGTATGCAATACCATATATCGCGATGCATTGATTTCTGCCCTACTTTCGGCTATCCAATTTTGGATGGTTTGTTTTTGTGCTAATTTTACACCATTGCCTAAGTCTCTTGAAACGGCTCTTTTACACATGAGGTCAAGGGCGCGTTCGCAAATGCCAATCCAACGCATACAATGATGTATTCTTCCCGGCCCTAACCGTTGTTGTGCCAACGAAAAGCCTTCACCTTCTTTTCCTACTAAGTTTTTTACCGGTACTTTACAGTTTTTATATTTAATTTCTCCATGGCTGAAATAGCTGTCATTTTCTTCTCCCATCACCGATATATTACGGCTTAAGTGAAAGCCTTCGGTATCGGTAGGAACGATAATCATACTGGCTCGTTGATATCTGTTTTCTGCATTTTCATTTGTATTGGCCATCACCACTGCAAAAGAAGCCCCATCGGCAGAAGTGGTAAACCACTTATGGCCATTGATGATATAATAATCTCCTTCTTTTACCGCTGTTGTTGCCATTTCAACAGGATTTGAACCGGCAAATTCGGGCTCTGTCATTGAGAAACAACTGCGTATTTCACCTTTTAACAGCGGCTCTAAAAAGGTTTTTTTGATGTAATCTGAAGCATTTCCTAACAATAATTCTTGATTGCCAATATCGGGGGCATTGCAATTGAAACAAAAATGTCCGTAAGGGGAAGTTCCCAGTAGCTCGCTAATCTGGCCGAATTCTACCAAGTTGAAACCCATTCCACCATGGCTTTCACTTAAATGCGGATTCCACAAACCTTTTTCTTTTACAATTTTTCGCACCTTATACAATTCTTCTGAAACCTCACTAAAAGGTAGCTTGAGATAACGCCGTTCTAATGGATGGATATATTCTTTTAAAATAGCTTTTATTTTAGGCAATGTGTGTTCTAATTTTTCGGAAGAAAAGATATGCATAGTGGCTGAATATTTTTATCGTGATATACTACAAAGGTAACAAAAAGTGGTTCTATAATGATTATAAATAATATCAGGTAACGTCTAGTTTCCGAATCATTTTTGCCAATATTTTCGGAAAAAAACGTTTTACATAAACAGCCAATACTTCTAACTTCCCTCCGATAACAGCTTCTTGTTTTTTTCGGGCAATGGCTTTTAGCATGCGCTTGGCAAAGTAATCGGGTGAGAGTCCGTTTGCCGTACCTTTATCCATTTTATTTTGTGTTGAGCCGTCTCCTGTCAAGGCATTCCTAGAAATGTCGGTATTTACAAAACCGGGGCAAATCAATGTTACGGCAATATTATCTTTATGAACTTCGGCACGTAAACTATCAAAAAAGCCGTGCAACGCGTGTTTTGACGCAGCATACGAAGAGCGCAAAGGCGTTCCTATTTTGCCAACCACACTAGTCACTACTACAATATGGCCTTTTTTTCGCGCTACAAAATACGGCAACAGTGCTTTTGTTAAGGCTACCGTACCAAAATAATTGGTATTGAAAATGTGTGTGTCGACAGTAATTCCGGTATCAATAGCCAATGAGCGTTGACTGATACCGCCATTATTAATCAATATATCTATCCCTGATTCTGCTCCGAAAATAAAAATAGCTTGTTGTACCAATTTGTCTAAGTTTGTATAATCGGCTAAGTCAATTTGCAACAACTGTACATTTTCAGGATGTTCTGAAAGTATTTTTACTTCTTCTAATTTGTTTAAATTACGTGAAGAAAGAATCACTTTTGCACCTTGTCTTACCAATTCTAATGCGGTAGCCTTACCTATTCCGGAGGAGGCGCCGGTTATCCACACTATTTTATCTTTAAAAAACATTTTAATTCGTTTTTATCAAAACTACAATAATTTTTGTTTTAAAAATACTGTACTTTTGTTTGGTTCGATTTTTGTAAAACTATCACAAATGACAATAATGATAAAAAAAATTCTATTGCTCTTCGTTTTTTGCTCTTCGTTACTTGAGGCGCAACATACGGTTACCGGCGAAATGCAACCTCCGGGAAATTTTGAATGGATAGTACTCTATCAATTAAAAGGTGCTAAACAAGATTATATAGCCAATACCAGTATCGAAAACGGGAAATTTTCTTTTACCATCCCCAAAGAAAGGCCGGCCGGAATTTATCGGATGATTTACAATTTAGAAAATCAGTTGTTTGTTGATTTTATCTATGACCATGAGGATATTTCCTTGGTTTTTGACCCCAAATCACCCAACCAACGTATCCAATTTACCCAATCAAAAAACAATCAAATCTATCAAGCCTATTTACGGGCAATTGCTGTTCCGCAACAGCAATTAGACTCATTACAAGTTGCCTATTTTAAAAACCCTTCTGCTAAAAAAATTGAAGTAACCTATGCTGCTACTAAAAAACAATTAGATAAGATACAGCGTCAATACGAAGAAAAATCTGAAGGCTTGCTGGTTTCTCATTTTATAAAATCGAGTGCGCGGTACAATGCTGCATTGCCGATAAAAATGCCGGCCGTGTATTTAAAAAGTGTAAAGGCCCACTTTTTTGACCATCTTGATTTTAACAATAGTGTTTTATTGAATTCTACTTTTATCAGCGACAGGATTAACGATTATATTTTTTACTTGAACAATTCTGATGACCCTTCTACCCTTAATAAATTATGGGAAGAGGCCATTGACGATGTACTCGCCAAAATAAAAAGCAACCAAGCTTTATCTAGGGATATTCAAGAAGGATTGTTATACAATTTTGCCCAACAGCAAAACGTACCCTTAGCCAGTCATGTGTTAAATCATTATATTCAATTGCCTAAAGAGTTACAAGACCCTTCGTTTGTCAATGATATCAAAGGGCAATTGCGCACTGCCGTAGGCAATATTGCCCCTAATATTTTATGGAAAGAAAATAACACTGAAAAAAGCCTGCATAAGTTATATGGCTCGCCGTATTATTTGGTAGTTTTTTGGAGTTCTACTTGCTCGCATTGTTTAAGAGAACTTCCTATTTTAAAAGAATATTTAAAGGATAAAAATAATATTGATGTCATTGCCGTGGGCTTAGAAAATGAAGAAAGTAAAAAAAATTGGGAAAGTCAAATTAAAAACTATCCTAAATGGACTCATATCTACGGAAAAAACAAATGGGAAAACCGTTTTGCCAGAGAATACGGCGTCAATGCCACGCCTTCTTTTTATGTATTAGACGGCCAGAAAAAAATATTGGCAAAGCCTGATGAGGTGCAAGAATTGAAAGTTTTTTTTAAAGAAAAGTAAAACGGCTTTTAATAAGTTGCTGAAGCCAGTGCAACATTTAAAAATGATAAAAAGCATCTTCTAAATGTTCGATAGCAAACGCATCGTTTTCTTTAACAATAGCAATGATATCAAACCGTACTTCTACATCTAAATCTTTAGAAATAACATATTCATCAATAGCTTCTACTAATAATTTTATCTTTTTTTTATTGACAAAATCTTGAGGGTTTCCAAAATCTTTGGTTGAACGGGTTTTGACTTCAACAACGGCGAGTGTATCTTCTTTTTCTGCAATGATGTCTACTTCGGCCTTTTGATACCGCCAATTGGTATCGCGGATAGTATATCCTTTTTTTATCAAAAAATCAATAGCCAATTGCTCGCCTTTTTTTCCTAATTCGTTATGCTCTGCCATGGTTATCGTTGTAATCTTTGAGATTCTTCGGCCCTTCGATAGCTGTCAGAATCCTTTTCGGATGACATGAAATCTTCTGTTTTTTTTAATTGCTACTCATTCTTCAATTTCTTCTACCGAACCGTCATTTAAAAATTTGACAACGGTTCTATTCCCTTTTACTTTTAGGGTAATTGTCCTTCCTAAAATCAACGTCCTATTGTCTCTAATATGTCCGGCCGGAAAATCAAAAGCCACCGGAAAATCAAAATCTTTTACGGCATCTAACACAACTTCTTCGGGGGTTTTGCCAAAGGGGGTTTCGTTTTCCCTAAT
>DRQI01000068.1 GCA_011330545.1 Flavobacteriia bacterium | reverse complement strand
CCTGTTAGTTTGATGAGGTGAAGCGTATTGGCCAAGTGGGGGTTCCATGGGGTTTTAACCCTGACATAGTTTTCGGTATACCCCTGAATATAACCTTCTTTATTTTCACTTTCAAAAAGTACGGTAAGTTCATTGCCAAGTTGGCTTTCATAAAAAGCCCTTCTTTTTTTGGCAGATAAGCCCCGTAATAATTTACTTCGTTTACGGCGAATATTTTTGGGTACGGCACCTTCCATTAAAATAGCTTCAGTATTGGGCCTTTCAGAATAGGTAAATACGTGTAAATACGAAATATCTAGTTCGTTGAGGTAGTGATATGTTTCTAAAAACAGGTCGTCGGTTTCTCCCGGAAACCCAACAATAACATCTACCCCAATACAGGCATGGGGCATCATTTGTTTAATTTTATGTACCCTGTCAGTATAAGTTTCACGTTTATAACGGCGCTTCATCAATTGCAATAAGCGATTGCTTCCACTTTGCAGCGGAATGTGAAAATGAGGGACAAAACTTTTTGAAGAGGCTACAAAATCAATAATTTTATTCTCTAATAAATTGGGTTCAATAGACGAAATTCGCAAGCGGTGAATTCCCTTTAATCTATCCAAGTTTTGTACCAATTCAAAAAAAGTATGTGCGTGTTTTTTATTGCCGAATTCTCCTTTGCCGTAGTCGCCGATATTCACTCCGGTAAGTACAATTTCTTTGATGCCTTGTTCAGAAATTTCCTGCGCATTTTTTACTACGTTTTCTAAGGTATCACTACGCGAAATTCCCCTTGCTTGTGGAATGGTACAAAAAGTACATTTATAATCACAGCCGTCTTGTACTTTTAAAAAAGCCCGTGTGCGGTCGCCAATAGCATAAGAGCCTTCATAAAAATTGGCTTCTTCAATTTCGCAGGCATGTACTTCGCCAATTTCTTTTTTAGACAAGTCATTGATATAATCGGTTACCTTAAATTTTTCGGTAGCACCCAATACCAAGTCAACGCCATCAATAGCTGCCAGTTCTTCAGGTTTTAGCTGAGCATAGCAACCTATGGCAATGATAAAAGCATTTTCATTTAATTTTAAAGCCGATGTTACAATGGTTTTAAAACGCTTGTCTGCATTATCGGTAACAGAACACGTATTGATGACATAAATATCAGCTTTTTCATCAAACCCAACCCGTGCAAATTGCTTCTGTTGAAACCCTCTTGCAATGGTAGAAGTCTCAGAAAAATTGAGTTTACATCCCAAGGTATAAAAGGCAACTTTTTTTTGTGTATGCATTACTGTATATTTACGAGGTGCAAATTTACAATAATATTTGTAGCGTGGAGGGATGGAGTGGTTGAATGTGTGAATGAGAGAATGAGAGAATGAGAGAATGTGTGAATGTGTGAATGAGAGAATGAGAGAATGTGTGAATGGGAGAAGGGTTGAATGTAAGGATGCTTGAAGTTTGGGAGGGTTTACACATTGCTATTGAAAAATTTATACTTTGTGAAACTACTTTAAAATGGTAAACGTTAACTTATGAACACGATTTTTGAGACAAAAAGATTACGGGTTAGAAAGCTCAAGTTAAATGACTTTGAGCCTTTTCATACAATGCAAAGCAATTTAAACGTAATGCAATATGTACGGGGAAGAGCCATGACTTATCAAGAAAATAAAAAAGAGTTGCCTATATTGATTTCGAAGTATGACAAAGTGGACAATGATTTTTGGATTTATGCTATTGAAAGAAAACAGGACAATACTTTTGTAGGAACCCTTGCTTTGGTAAAAGATGCCAATAATGATGATGAAATAGGCTATCGTTTTTTAGAAAAATATTGGCGCCAAGGATATGGCAATGAAATTGTAAAAGGATTGATTGTGTATTGTAAGAAGGTTGGTTTTACCAAATTAATAGCTTGTGTCGTTACTAAAAACACGGCTTCTGCCAACATTATAAAAAATAACGGCTTTCAATTCGTAGAAGATTTTATAAGTGATGACTTAAAAGTACCCGAAAAAAAATTTGAATTACTATTATGATAGCAAAAACCCCACAACCACCGTATTATGCCGTAATTTTTACTTCTATACAATCGCAAGACACCGATGGATATGCAACGATGGCGGCAAAAATGATAAATTTGGCTCAACAACAAGACGGGTTTTTAGGAGTTGAATCGGCTAGAGATGAACTCGGAATTACCGTTTCGTATTGGGAAAGTTTAGAAGCTATTAAAAATTGGAAATTACATATAGAACATACCGAAGCCAGAAATAAAGGGAGAGCCCGTTGGTACAGTCAATTTACAGTGAGAATTTGTAAAGTAGAACGCGTGTATGGTTTTGAAAAATAAGCTCAAAAATTGATAGTAGCCGAAAGAGGGTAGTGGTCAGAATAGCGAATACCATAATTTTTATGGTGGATAAAGTTTATTCTTTTGTCGGCAAAAATATAATCAATCCGCAATGGCATTTTCTTTAAGGTATATGTTTTTCCAAAGCCCTTGCCGGTTTCTAAAAACGAATCTTGAAAATCGTTTTTTATATTTTTATAAGCCCATGAATAAGCTGTATTATTCATATCGCCCACCAAAACAATTTTATAATGGCATTTTTTTATATGGGCATTCAAGGTATCTATTTGCGCTTGTTGGGTTTTAAAAGAACGGGTCAGCCGTTTCACTAACCTTTCAGAATTTTTATGTCCGAAATACTCTTTATCAGGAACAATACCCAAAGATTCTAAATGAAAATTATAGATGCGTAAGGTATCATTTTTCTTTGCAATATCAATATATTGAATACCGCTTGAAAAATTATGATTGCCTAACAGGCCTTTGTGAAGGATAGGGTATTTAGAATAAATAATTAATCCTGACGGTTTTTTATTTTTAGCCCTGTAATTGAAATAGTAAGGGTATTGTAGATCAAAATTTTTAGTGGCCCTAAACTCTTGTAAAGCTACGATGTCAGGGTTTTCTGTAGTGATGAAATCAGCAATTCTGGCGTCTATATTCTCTATGTCTATCCATTTATACCGGTTAAACTTCCGTACATTATAGGTCATTATGGTTACTGAATCTTTAGAGGTTTTATTAGTAGAGCCATAGAGCTTGTATACAGGAGGTAACAACAAAAAGCTCAATAGCAATACAAAAAACGAAAGGATAAGTTGTTTTTTAAATCCGATAAGTATCCAATAAATAACAAAGCAAAAGTTTACAATGATAAAGATGGGGGTTAACAAACTCCATAAAGCCAACATTCCGAATTTTTCGGGAATGAGATTCGGAATAAAAAAAGAAATTACCAATGCAATGGCAACAATATTATTGATTAAAAATAAGATTTTGTTAAGTAAAGATAATCTCTTCTTAGCCATAGTTCAATATCATTTTTTGCCGCTTGAAAATAAAAAATCTTTTTCCTTTTGGGTTAAAGTTTCATAGCCCGATTTACTAATTTTATCTAAGATTTCATCAATTTTTCGTTGGTGGCTACTCGAATTTTTAACCGTGTTTACCGGGTTAGGTTTTTTATAAACGGTTTTTAAAGGCCCTTGCTTTTTAACTTGAAATAATTTAGAGAAAAAACCTGACAGGCTTTTACCTTTGTCGAGTTGGGTACTCAGTAAGAATCCGGTAGCGGCACCTCCTAAATGTGCCAAATGGCCACCTGTATTGCTTACAAAAAGCTGCAATATATCTAATAGTACAATCGCCACGGCAATATGCCAAAGTTTGATGGTTCCTATAAACCTTAACCGTAATGCGTAGTTCGGTATTTTTGTTGCTATGCCAATTAAAACAGCCGTTACCCCGGCAGAAGCCCCTACCAAATTAACCGTTTCGGGCTCTTTGGCAACATATTGATACCCAATCATAAACAAAAACCCTCCAAAAACAACCCCTAAAAAATAGTATATTAAAAAATCGCGTTTCGAAAAAAATTGTAGAAAGAACTTTCCTACATAAAATAATAGCAATAAGTTGAAAAAGAT
>DRQI01000067.1 GCA_011330545.1 Flavobacteriia bacterium | reverse complement strand
TATGGCAATTTATGTATTACACAGGCAAGCAATTTGATTTGCATGTGAGTTCGTATGTTGATGAGCGGCATGACCCCATTAGGGCAACCGAAGCCGCCTGTAAATATTTATCGAGTTTATATTCTATTTTTGGCGATTGGGATTTGGCATTAGCAGCCTATAATTCGGGGCCCGGCAATGTATCAAAGGCCATTAGGCGCTCGGGCGGAAGTAAAAACTATTGGAATATCAGGCGTTACCTGCCCCGCGAAACCGCAGGGTATTTACCGGCATTTTATGCTACATATTACTTACTAGAATATGCCAAAGAACACGATATTCATCCTCAAAAAAGATATGCGAATCGATTTGAAACCGATACTGTCATTGTAAAACGTCAAATTACCTTTGAGCAAATCAATAAAGTATTGCATACTGACGATCAATTGCTTGAATTTTTGAATCCGCAATACAAACTCAATATCATTCCGTTTGTCAAAGGCAAGAATTACACTTTGCGGTTGCCCAAAAATTTAATTGGCAAATTTGTATCTAATGAAAAACAAATTTATGCTTTTGCGGAAGCTGATGATGCTTTGCGCGAAAAGGCATTGCCCAAGTACTTTGAAAATCCTGAAAGGATACGATACCGGGTTCGAAATGGTGATTATTTAGGAAAAATAGCCAATCGATACCGCGTTTCTGTTTCGCAAATAAAACGCTGGAACGGTTTGCGAAGTAGCCGTTTGCGAATTGGCCAACGGTTAACTATCTATCCTAGAAATTATTCATTTAAAAAGCCTAGAAAAAAAACTAGTACGAAAGTTGCTAAAAGTTCTACGGTTAGAAAAGCACCGCCAAAAGGCAAGTATACTACTTATGTTGTTAAAAAAGGGGATTCGTTATGGACCATCTCAAGAAAATTTCCAAAAGTTTCTGTGCAACAAATCAAAAATTGGAATAATATTTGGAGTGTTAAAAGCCTAAAACCGGGTACAAAACTCAAGATTTATAAAAGCTAAAAGCTATGAGAACTTTAATTCTAAACACAATTATTTTTTTAGCATTACTATCGTGTAATTCAAAAAATAGTACAAAAGTATTGCCCGAATCTGCCGGTACCATAAATAGGTTAACCATTGTTATTAATAACGATTTGTGGAAGGGCAGTGTTGGCGATTCGCTACGTGAAATTATAGCGGCTCCGATATTGGGATTGCCACAAGAAGAAAATCAGTTTTCTGTAACACAAGTTCCGGTAAAAACCTTCGGCAGGTTATTTAAATCGAGTAGAAACTTACTTTTTATTGGGATTGCCGACAACGAAGGCTATACTGTGAAAAATGACCTTTACGCGGCTCCACAAACCGCAATGACTATTTTAGGCAAAGACGCATCTTCGCTTATAAAACAAATCAATGCCCATAAAGAAGATATTATTACGGTTTTTAAAAATTCTGATTTGAAATTTTATCAGAAAAAGATTACCCGAAAGCATTGGAATATTGATAGTATAAAGACCTTTACTAAGTTAGGATTTCAATTAAAAATACCTAAACCGGGATATAATTTGGTTGACGATACCGGCGATTTTGTATGGTTTCGGCAAGATATCCCCAAAGGAAGTATGAATATCATCGCCTATGCGTTGCCTTTGATAGAGCGAGACAGTATTGTGAATCATATTGTTGCTGCTAGGGATACGATTGGCAAAAAGCACATTCCGGGGCAATTTGAAGGTACATATATGATTACCGAAGCTGCTTATACTCCTTTTACAAAGCAAGTAGAATTGAATGGCAAGCCTGCTTTTGAAACTAGGGGAAAATGGGAAGTAAAAGGTGATTTTATGGCAGGGCCATTTTTAAATTATACCGTGATAGATGAAAAACACAATCGTTTGCTAGTTGTTGAAGGGTTTACGTATGCCCCTTCTGTAAAGAAACGCGATTATATGTTTGAGTTGGAAGCTATTTTAAAAACCTTAAAATTTTAATTTACAGCCTCATTATTGAAGTCGGTAAAAGTTTTTAAATTGCCCTCTACATCACTGTAAATAATAAAAACGTCAAGCTCTTGATGCTGCTTTAAAAATTCTTTTACCTCTTCTAATGACATGGCCATGAAGGCCGTAGCATACCCATCAACATCTGCTAAATCTAAGGTTGAAAATACCGAAACACTCAACAAATTTGTCTTTGACGGAAAACCGGTTTTTGCATTTATGATATGTGCGTATTTCTTGCCCGTTACACTGTCTATCTTAAATTTACGATAACTCCCCGAAGTGGCCATGGCCTTATCTTTTAAAAAAATAATTTTTCGATATGAACGCGAGCCGTCAAAATTAGGATTTTCAATGCCCACCCTCCAAGGCGTATTCTTTTTTTCATGTATTCCCCTAGCCCGTATCTCGCCGCCAATCTCTATCAAATAATTATCTAACTGTTTTGCTTCAAAATACCTGCCTACTACATCTCCGGCATAGCCTTTGGCAATGGCATTAAAATCAAAATAGATACTGTCATTTGTTTTTACTATTTTATTGTTTTTGAGTTGTACGTTGTCAAATCCAACAAGGTTTTTTAACAATTGCTTTACCATTAAAGAATCGGGTTTTTCACTAGATGAAGCCGGCCCAAAACCCCATGCATTGACCAAAACTCCAATAGTTGGGTCAAAAATGCCGTTGGTTTCTTCGTAAATCTTACGCGATTTTTTAAATACTTCAGCAAAATAAGCATCTACAACAATTGAGGTATCCCCTTGATTGATTTTTGAAATATCAGAAGTTGGCAAATAAGTAGACATCGATTTATTCACCAAATAAAACAAACTGTCTATTTGTTTTGTAAAATCGCGCTGTAGCGTATCATAATAAGTAATATGAAAAGTGGTTCCGAATGCCGATCCTGCAATTTGAATAGGTTCCTTAAATTTCTCAGGTTCTTTTTTACATGAAAAAATGCCTATACTTACCAAAATAATTAAAATGAACCTCATCTATTTGCCGTTTAATTCATTGCAAAGTTATATTATCGATGTTAAAACCCTCTTAAATAAAATTAATTTTTACCGATAACGAAAATATTTTTAATAACTTCGTATTTTTAAATTTAACAAACCGAATTATGAAAAAAGTTTTTATCCTAGCGGTAACATCCTCAATTTTATTATCATCGTGTGTATCACAAAAGAAATTTGCTGAATTGCAAAGTAATTATGATGCGGCTAAGCAAGAATTGACCGATACGAAAGCCAAAGTGCTCGATTGTCAGGTTGAAAAAGATAAATTGGCCAACAAAGTAGCTTCTTTAGAATCGCAAAATACCTTTTTGAAAGAAAATTTTGAAAGTTCTAAAAAGCAAATAGAAAACTTGACAATGCTGTCACAATCTGCCAGTAGTAATATTAAAGATGTCATTGCCCAGTTAAGTGAAAAAGACAAATATATCAATGGTATTCGGGGGGCTATGTCTAGAAAAGATTCTATCAATTTGGCCTTGGCTGTAAATTTAAAAAGTGCTTTGTCTGATGGTATTCAAGATGAAGATATTATTGTAAATGTTGATAAAACCGTAGTGTATATTTCTATATCGGATAAACTATTATTTAAAAGCGGAAGTTCTGTAATTTCATCAAAAGCAAAAGGACTGTTACAAAAAGTAGCCAAAGTAATTGCCGGAAAACCGGATATGGAAGTTCAAGTAGAAGGGTATACCGACAATGTGCCTATTAAAACAAATTGTATAAAAGACAATTGGGATTTAAGCACACAACGTGCTACTGCTGTAATACGCGTTTTACAAAATGATTATAGCATAGACCCTAAGCGTTTGATAGCCGCCGGTAGAAGCGAATATTTACCCTTGGCATCAAACGATACCGCTGATGGGCGTTCAAGAAACAGAAGGACAAGAATTGTTATTTTACCAAAGCTAGATCAGTTTTTCGATATTTTGGAACAAAAACCCGATGGTACTAAAAAATCTGAATAAAAACTTTAAAAATATGCTGCTAAACCGCCTTTATGGCGGTTTTTTTATATCTTTATTTTACCAATCAACACGTAGCCTTCATGGAGAAACAACATAAATTCGGAACTTTTTTAGGAGTGTATTTACCTAGTATATTAACCATTTTAGGGTTGATAATGTACTTGCGCTTTGGTTGGGTTGTAGGAAATGTAGGCCTGTATAAAACCATGCTTATTGTATTAATGGCAAGTTCTATTACATTTATCACCGGATTAAGTGCCTCTGCCATAGCCACCAATATAAAAGTAGGTGTTGGTGGCGAATACTACTTAATTTCGAGAAGTTTAGGGTTAGAACCCGGCGGGGCTATTGGCATTCCGCTATATCTTTGCAGAACATTAAGTGTCACTTTTTACAGCTATGGCTTGGCAGAAGCCAT
>DRQI01000066.1 GCA_011330545.1 Flavobacteriia bacterium | reverse complement strand
GCTCTATATGTGTTCAGAAGTATATTCTCCTGAAAATGACAATGGTATTAAATGGAATTCCATAGAAATTGATTGGAATATTACAAACCCGATAGTTTCCCAAAGGGATAATAGTTTGATGCCATTGAATCAATTCAAAACACCCTTTTAATAAACTTTTTGCCAATTAAAAAGAGTACATAAGCTCAAGTTAAATTATATACTATGATTATAATAGATAATGCTTTAAATAAAAGAGAAAAAGAAGGTAACCCCATTAAAATTGGTATTATTGGAGCAGGTGAAATGGCCAAAGGGTTGATTAATCAAGTTACGAAATTTACCCCGGGCATGAAAGTGATGGCTACGTTTAACCGCAGTTTAGAAAGGCCTAAAAAAATTTATGATATTGTAGGTATCAAAAATTATAAAATAGTAGAAACAGTTGCCGAATTTCAAAAGGCTTTTGACGCCGATATTCCGGTTATTACACAAAATATCGAAGTCTTAACACATGGAGAAGGTTTAGATATATTGGTAGATATGACAGGCTCTATTGAATTTTCTGCAAAACTGGCCATAGCTGCTTTTACCCATAACAAAGACCTGCTTTCATTCAATGCCGAATTAGACGGAACATTAGGCCCCATTCTAAAATATAAGGCAGATAAGGCCGGAGTAAAATACAGCATTGCCGAAGGAGACCAACCCGGAGTTACGTTAAATTTATACCGTTTTGTAAAAACTATGGGTTTTGAACCGCTAGTTTGTGGTAATATCAAAGGGATGCTCGATGAATATAGAACTCCCGGCACGCAAGAAAACTTTGCCAAACAATGGGGAATGTCACCGGTAATGGCAACAAATTTTGCCGACGGCACTAAAGTTTCGTTAGAACAAGCCTGTATTGCCAATGCTACAGGAATGAAAGTTGCCAAAAGAGGCATGTTAGGGTACGAATCAAAAGAACATATTGATAATTTAACCCATCTTTACGATATCGATGAACTGAAAAAATTAGGAGGTATTGTTGATTTTGTAGTTGGGGCAAAACCCGGGCCGGGCGTATTTGTATATGCCACTACAGACGACCCAATAGCTGTCAAATATTTAAATTATGGCAAATTGGGCAAAGGCCCTTTGTTTAGTTTCTATATCCCTTATCACTTGCTGTTTTTTGAAATTCCAATCTCAATAGCCAGAATGGTTGATTTTGATGATACCATCATTGCCGCAAAAGCGGGCTCTGTGGTAGAAGTTATTACCATTGCTAAAACCGATTTGAAGAAAGGAGACCTCATTGACGGAATGGGAGGCTACAAAACGTATGGTATCTGTGAAAATTCAGATATTGCGCGAAAAGAAAATTTACTACCCATAGGCTTGGCAGGCGGATGTAAGGTTTTAAACAATATTTCTAAAGATCAAGTACTAACTTTTGACGACGTAGAATTACCTCAAGGAAGGTTATGTGACCAATTGTGGAAAGAACAAATAGAACTTTTTAGTTAAAAGAATTAAAATAAAAGTTGAATAATTATAACTCCATACCAAATAAGTACATTCGTTTTATAGTTACCCTTATTCTATTTGCACCTGTTTTGTCATATATTACCCTAGGGATATTTGAAGTAGATTTTTTGACATTGACTATTACGTTTTCATTACTGGGGATAGTTATTTTGGTTTTATTCAGAAGTGAAAAAAGGCCTATTATTTTTCCTAGGTACCTACTGTTCTTATTGTTGTTTATCATTTATACAACAGTGATGAATTATGGAATATTAGGGAAACAATTTGCTATTAAATATTTCTTTGCAGATAAAATCGTAGGTACTTTTTATGTATTCTTTTTGGTTGAAAATTTTAAAATTTCAAATAAATATTTTCGTTTTGTAATAAAATACAGCAAGCCTATTTTAATTGTGGCCATTTTAGTAATTATCATCCAACAAGGTTATAAAGATAGTTTTTTGGTAAATAAATATTATCAACAAAAATGGGGAACTATCGGCGCTACAGAAAGTAGGTTGCCGTCTATTTATTCATATCTGGGAGAAGGTATGGCAACGGGCTTTGGTTTCGTGCCTATTTTTATCATAGTAGTCGAATATTTAGATAGAAAGAAAAAAGTAATTTACCCTTGGATTCTCGGAGGCCTTATATTTGCTTTTTTAACAAAGTACCGATGGATAATGTTAAATGCTTTTTTAGTATTAATCATATTAATCATTAATCATAAAAATAAAGTTGTACAAGTGGTAAAATACGGTGTTTTAGCATTTATATTACTTTTCCTTTCGGCATTTGTCCTCAAATCTATTGGTGTTGATGCCAATAAGATTGTTAAAGAAAGAATCCTTGAAAGCGATACCAAAAAGGATAAAACATCATATAGTACAAGGTTGTTGGCCATACAGACCTTCAATAAAATGTTTTGGGACCATCCCATCTTCGGGGTTGGAAATATCAAATACGGAATTGGCGGTACCGGGAAACAAGAATATAAATTGGTAAAAGCCCTAGGAGGCCATTCCTCACAATTACATATTGGTTACCTGTCACTATTTTATTATTATGGAGTGATAGGAGGGTTGCTGTATTTAATATTTCTGTACCTACTAATTTATGATAAACTGTACAAAAATGCTAAAAAAACAGGCATGTATGGGCCATTTTTCGGAATGCTGTGC
>DRQI01000065.1 GCA_011330545.1 Flavobacteriia bacterium | reverse complement strand
TTTTATACTGCTGAAAACGTATCAATTCACTCATTTTTCCGGCATCAAATCCAACTTGATTGATAATAAACTGCGCTCCCATTTCAATTTTTTTTAACAATTTGATATACTGTGGGATGAGTTCGTTCTCGTTTTTTTTAAAATTAGAAACTACGGCGCCTAAAAAAAAATTGGTTTTTTTAAGATGTAATTTCTTTTTTTTACCAATTTCTAACCCGTTGTTTAGCCGGTTTAATAAGTACAATAATGCTACGGAGTCAATATCAAATACGGGTTTTGGGGTACCGCCAATTCCCGGGGCGGGATAATCTCCGGTAATAGCCAAAATATTGGAAAAACCATCACTCGAAAGATCCCATGCCTTACTTTCCAATCCGTTTCTATTCGCATCTTTGCAAGTTACGTGTATGATAATTTCTTTTCCTTTTGATTGCAATGACTTACCGATACTTGAAGCAGAAATCGTAGGATGGCCACCGGCATTATCGGTTATAGAAATCCAATCGACACTTTTTTGTTTGCACAACTGTTCTCCGAAATACAATGTTTTTTTGGCTTTTTCTTGTGAAATCGTACCACGTGTTGAGATAAGCTCAACGCCAATTTTAAATCCGGAAGTATCGAATATGTGTTGTAATGGTGGCATAGGCTACGTTTAGCTGGCATCCATCAGTTGATGAAATACTTCTACTGATGAAGCGGCATCGGCACCAAAGCCATCGGCGCCTATTTCTTCGGCATAGGCTTTATTGATAGGGGCTCCGCCTATTACCAATTTTATATGATTGAGTCCGTTTTTCTTAAAATCATCGACTACGGTTTTCATATAGGGCATGGTAGTAGTTAGCAGAGCACTCATTCCTACAATGTCTGCCTTGTATTCTTGTGCGGCTTCTATAAATTGATCTGAAGAAATATCAACACCTAAGTCATAGACTTCATAACCGGCACCTTCGGCCATCATGCTCACGAGGTTTTTTCCGATATCGTGCAAATCGCCTTTTACGGTACCGATTATTACAGTGCCTCGTTTTTGAATGGCATCTCCTTCTCCTAAAAAAGGTTTCAATTCATTCAAACCTGCTTTCATGGCTCTTGCTGCTATTAATACTTCGGGTACATATAAGATATTGTGTTTGAAATCTTCTCCCAATACGGCCATTCCGGCTATCAACCCTTCTGATAATATTTCATTCACCGGAAGCCCGTCGGCTAATGCCTGTTTTATCATTTCTTGTACTTTAGCGGTGTTGCCTTCGTACATATATTGATTTAACTGTGCGTAATCTATCATTTTATACTAATTTAATTAAAGATGTCAGGCCACTTTGCTTTAAAACCCAAGACTTAAGACAAAGCTATATATCCTCATTATTTATTTTATTTTTTTCTTTTAATACTGTCTATTTAGTTTATCATTACCACTCATAATTTTACTAAATACTTATCAAAATCTTCCCCTATCCCTAAAACTGTTTTTCTTTAGGCCTGACAGGTTTTTAAAACCTGTCAGGCCTTGATATATTCCATTTTTATTACTAAAGCCATGCTCATTCTCTTTTTCCTTCTCCATATTCCATTACGGCTTCAAAAAAGGCTTCTATATTTTCAACCGGCGTATCGTCTTGAATATTATGTGCCGGGGCTACAATATAACCACCGCCTTTTCCTAAAATGCGCATGCGCCTTTTTATTTCTTTTTTTATTTCTTCGGGACTGCCTTTAGGCATTAAATTTTGAATATCAATCCCACCAAAGAAGCAGAGTTTATCGCCGTAATTATCTTTTAAAAATTGGGGCTCCATACCTTCTGCCAAGGGTTGTATCGGATTGAGAATATCTAATCCGATTTCCGCAAAGTCATCAATAATTGGAATAATTGAACCACAGCTATGCCACGCTATTTTAATTTTAGGATTTACCTTTCTAAATTCTGAAAACATCCATTTGATACGCGGCTTAAAAACTTTACGCCACATATCGGGTGAAATCATCATCCCTCGTTGGGTACCGAAATCATCTCCGGCCCAAATAATATCAACACCCATTTCAATCAGCTTTTTTCCTACTTCGGTATTGATCTTCATCACCTTATCAAACAGGGCGAATACGTGTTCTTCTTCCATGGCTAAATCCATCAACATTTTTTCCATACCCATCAGATACCAAGAGGTTTCAAAAAAAGAAGTTTCTAAATCGGCTACAATAGCGTAATTATTACCATATTTTTTTATGGCAGCAGCAGCAGCATCAAACCTGCCCGGTGCCATTGGGTCAGGCCAATTGTAATTTTCAATATCAGCTACCGAAGTAACATGTGCCAAGGGGTATTCAAAAAATTCAAAATAGATTCCAACATCTATAAATTTCATGCCCCATTCATTGGTAGATACTTTTTTTTCTTTATCAATAATCCTCGTCGGAAAATTCGTCGGAGCCGTTGCAGCAACCCCCACACAATCATTGCCCATTTTTGTCAGTAAATCCATGTGTGAAATTCTGGTTGACAACATCGAATCTAAGGGCTCTTCATAAGGAACTTGTAAGTATTTTGACATTTTTTGTGCCGCCTCGGGGGTTAATGTCATAAAAACAGGAGGGCGGTCTACCTCTTCCCCGTTGATGGCTTTTAAAACTCTATCTCTTGGTTTCATTCGTTTTTTTCCTTTTTTTGTAGTGTTAAATTTAGATAACTTTACGAAGTAACAAGATATACATGTCTTTTTATCTGATTATCCTGTGCTATCCTGTAAAGAAATTTTTAATAGCAATTTTCAAAAGAAGTTATAGCGAATTTCTATCGGTAAAAGTAAAATTATTTTTGAGCTTGGCTTTTTTATTTTGCAGGATCATTTCAGCCACGGTTCTTCCCATTTCTTTAAAATCGGTACATATTACGGTAATGCCGAGTAATTCTTTTAGCGGGGTTTCATTATACGAAATGATACCTATTTCTTTTCCTAAGGTTAGGTTTCTCTCGCGGGTTTGTTTAACCAAAAATACCAAATCGGTTTCATCTATTACTATAAAACATTCGGGTGTATCAAATTCCATATCCTTATAAATTTGATCAATTACTTCAAAATTAAAAAGGTGTTCGATACAAAATTTTTTAAAGCCTAAAATTATATCTTTCGGATAAGGATATTCTGATTTGGTAGGATACACCAAAATGAGTTTTTTATACTTTGTTAATTTATCAATCCCTTGATTTAAAGAATGGTAGATATCCATTTTAAAATCTTGATAGATATTGATATAATCTCCCGTAATTCGCGGCAATTGATTGTCTAATAAAATCAATTGATTGGTGGGTATTTTGCGTATAGCTTCTAAAATTGTTTCATTTGAGTCAACATACCGCATCTTCTCATCTTTAAAATGGCTCATTAAAATATAATAATCATAGCCTCCTAAATGTTTATTGATAAGGTTTAAAAACAGTGATTCGTCACAGTGGTATATAAATAAGTTTACATGCGCATTCACTCCCATACTATTTACAAAAGAATTGTAGAGGCGCATTTTATACGAACTCAATTTATTTACTAAAAAGA
>DRQI01000064.1 GCA_011330545.1 Flavobacteriia bacterium | reverse complement strand
TGTGATTTACTGGCAGCGGTAGAAAATCGTGGGTCAACCGTTATGATAGTGGCATCATTGTCAATAGCATCAGACATTTCTTGTACTTGCGAATTATGCATGTTTTCACCGATATGAGAGCCGATGAGTACGAGGCATTTGGTATCTCTAATGTCTGTGGGTTCGGGTGAGCCTATCCAAGAGCCGAATGTTAATCCAAACCCTGTTTCCCTTGGTCCCCTGCATTGTGCATAGGCAGGTTCTGCAATAGTATCAGAGCCATAGGCTTTAAAAAGGTGTTCTAAATGGCTTCCCGGAGAACCGTGTTTGAGCAATGCCATACTTTCAGCACCATACGTATCTTTAACCTCTTTCATTTTTGAAGCAATCAAGGTTAGGGCTTCTTCCCAAGTAGCTTCCCTAAACGTATCTTTTCCGTCAGTTTTTGTCCTAATAAGAGGCGTTTTTAAGCGGTCATTATCAGCATACATTCCAACGCCGCCGGTACCCCTTGGGCAAAGCCGCCCGTTACAATGCGGGTCTGATTCGTTGCCTATGATTTTTTGAATTTTATTATTTTCATCGGTATAAGCCCATGCTGCACATTTCCAAAAGCAAACTTCACAATAGGTGGGTGATAATTTTAATTTTTTTAAACTGTTGACAAATGCATTTTTGTCAGTTAGTAAATTTGTTCCTATTGAGCCAAATGCTGATGCTGAAAGGGCAAGGCCTCCGGTGCCCAAAGCAGATATTTTAATGAATGATCTCCTAGAAGTACCCATAAGTTATGTATTTTGGATTTTGACGCATGTTATTGCTGCTAATTCTGATACAAAATTAGGCTACCAAGAAGTCTGCTTTAATGATATTAGTCATGAATACATTAAAAATGATGTGACCTAGGTTACATAAGAATAATAATTTTATTAAATAGGTAATATGGCATATTTTCTTTTAAATTATAATAGTTAATTTATGTATGGCGATAAATAATTGTAGCTTTGTTTTGTGGCATTTAAATTAAATAAATGAGTTTTTTTAAAAAGGCACTGGCAAAAGAAGCACTACTGGTTGCCCTTATTGGTTTTATGATTCTAGGTTTTATCCTTTTTAAACGGTTTAGCGTAGAACGACGCGTATCGGGGCAAGAATATACTGCAATGGATGCGAAAGGCGAATCGTGTATTTCTTGCCATACACAAAATACCGGATTTTCGGTAGCTCATAATCCCAAAAAAATAGGATGTGTAAGTTGCCATTTGGGAAATCCTAAAGTTACAAATAAAGAAGGGGCACATAAGAATATGGTGCTTATTCCCGGTAATTTATCAAATGCAAAAAAAACTTGTGGTAAATGCCATGCCAATGAACTGTCACGTGTTGAGCAATCTTTAATGGCCACCAACAGTGGTATTGTTGCGGTAGATAAGTTTGTTTTTGGGGAAGCGGCTACACCCAATGGCCATTACCACATAAAAGATATAAAATATTCGGCAGCCGATAAGCATTTGAGAGATTTATGTGCCAATTGCCATTTAGGGGCTGAGAAAAGTGAATTGGGGCAAATTACCCAATTAAGCCGTGGCGGCGGATGCAATGCCTGCCATTTGAATTATTCTGAAGGTGCCAAAAACAACCTTAAAAACTACCTCGATTCAAATAAGAAACAACTTCCTACGATACATCCCTCTACCGATATATTTGTAAAAAACGAGCATTGTTTTGGCTGTCATAGCCGGTCGAGTAGAATAGCAACAAATTATGAAGGTTGGCACGAAACCTTATTTGAAAAAAAGGATATATTGAATAAAGAAGGGTATAAAGTATTTGAAGACGGCCGTATTTATAGTTATCAAGGTGAAGATGTACACCATGCCAAGGGAATGCTCTGTATAGATTGCCATAGTTCGCATGAAGTGATGGGTGACGGAAAGAAACACCTACACGAGGAAGATGCGGTAACCCTGTCTTGTACCGATTGCCATTATAAAGAAAAGCCAACGACCCTTGCCTATAAAGATTTAGATGCCGAATCGTCATTGGTATTTTTGCATAGAAAATACAGCCATAGCGATAAAAAAATACTCGCTGTCAAAAAAGACGGGCACCCTTTAGTAAATACGTATGTTGATGAAAAAGGCGCTGTTTTTTTAATCGGAAAAAAGGATGGTGCGTTACGCCCCATTCACAAACAAAGCGAAGTTTGTTCAAGGGATACGGCGCATAAAAATGTCAGTTGTTCGGCATGCCATGCACAATGGGCACCCCGATGTATCGGTTGCCACAATAGTTTTGATGAAAACGATACAGAAGGATATGATTTATTAGACAAAAAGAAAGTTATCGGGCAATGGATAGAATATATTTCTGAGTTTGCTTTGGGCAAACCGGCATTAGGGGTACGAGAAAAAGACGGAAAACGAATTGTAGAACCTGCCATTCCGGGAATGATAATGACTATTGACCATGCCAGTTATAAAGGGTCTCAAAAGAATAAAAATTCTTTTCACAGGTTGTATGCCCCCAATTCGCCACATACCATTACTAAAAAATCACGAAGCTGTACATCGTGCCATAGTGACCCCGTTGCTTTGGGTTATGGTATAGGAAAATTAGTCTATACAAGGTCAAAAGGCTATGGCGAGTGGCAATTTACGGCGGGGTACGCGTTGAATCCGAATGACGGTTTACCCGAAGATGCCTGGGTACCATTTTTAAAGAAACCTAAGGCAACGGTATTTTCTACGAGAACTAATTTTAGGCCGTTTACAGTAAAAGAACAACGGCGAATGTTGTTGGTGGGAGCCTGTTTACAATGTCATCAAGGAGATGGGGCTTTAATGCGGCAAACCATAAAAGAAGGCTTAGATTCATTGCTTCTAAAAGTAAGCGGCCAATGTATATTGCCGAAAGAATGAAAAAGAGTACGGGTTAAGATTGTAAGGCTATCTTTTTTCGTATTTTACTCAAAAACTCAGGGGTCATTCCCAAGTAAGAAGCTACGGCATATTGTGGTACTTTTTGGATGATATCGGGATACATTTCCATAAATTCGAGGTACCGTTCTTCGGCA
>DRQI01000063.1 GCA_011330545.1 Flavobacteriia bacterium | reverse complement strand
TTTATAGATTCTTTAGAAAAAATACTTTTGAGTTGATGATAATTATTAAAGCTCATTTTTTTATAGCAAATTGATGTTGAGAGAAATGAAAAACAGGTCAATAAATAATGCAAAAAAGTAAAAAAAGAATATTAATTTTATCCCCGTTTTTTTATCCTGAATTAATCTCTACAGGTAAATTTAACACTAATATTGCCAAAGAGTTAAGAGATAAAGGCTACAATGTAACCATTCTGTGTTCTCATCCATTTTATCCGAAATGGAAACCAATTAGAAGTAACCAAAGTATTGAGGGTATAAAAATAATTAGAGGAGGAGCATATCTTAGATATCCTAATAATATTATAGCTAAAAGAGCTATATTAGAAGTTTGGTATGCTTTATTTGTATTTAAGCACTTCTTTAGGCTTAAAGATAAAATTGATATAATAGTTCCCGTTTTTCCTCCTAGTTTAGGATTTTATATTTTAACTTTTTTAATAAAAAATAAAATTAAAAAAGTAGGAATGATTCATGATTTACAAGAAGTGTATTCTTCAAAAAAAACAGGAGTATTAAGTAAAATAATTCGCTTTTTTATTAATAAGGTAGAGAGAATAACTTTTAAATCTTGTGATAAATTGATTTTTCTTTCAGAAGAAATGAAAGAAACTGCAGAAAAATATTATGATTTGAATGAGAATAAATTAGAAGTTCAATATCCATTTATAAATATTGATACAAGCATTGTTACAAATGAATTGGAGAGGATTTTATCAAAACATAAAAACCATGTTGTATATTCAGGAGCCTTAGGTGAAAAACAAAATCCAAACAAAATTTATGAATTGTATGATTTTGCTTCAAAAAGAATAGAAAATACAGAGTTTCATTTTTTTTCTCAAGGCAATATTTTTGAACAGCTAAATAAAAAAAATAAAAATGAGAAAATAAGATTTCATAATTTGGTTCCAGAAAAGAATATTTTAGAATTATATAAAAGAAGTACGATTCAAATCATTCCGCAAAAAAGAGGGACTTCAAAAGGTTCCTTACCTTCGAAGCTGCCAAATATTATGGCCTCAGGGTGTAATATTTTAATAATTACAGATGAGAATAGCGAACTGGATAATCTTTTTAAAAAATATAACCTCAATACAGTTGTTACTTTGTGGGATAATGAATTACTTTGTAGTGCTATAAATAGTTTGTTAAAGAAGAATCAAGGCCGCAACATACACAATATAAAAATTGCTAATGAATTATTCAATAGCAACGCAATGGTCGATAAAATTTTGAATTAGTTGTAAAATATGTAGCGCTATAAATTGAAAAAAAGATATTCATATTTAATAAGGCCATTATTCATAATGGTTGATATTCTTATCATTATAGGAGTTATCTTTTTTGTGTCAGACAAAGAGTTTTACAATCCCTATTTTTTGAGTTATAGTATTTTATCTTGGTTATTAATTGCTTATAATACCAATTTTTACAATGTTTACCGCTTTACAAACCCGTTTAAACTGCTAAAATTATCAGCCGTTCAGTTTTTTGTGTTTACATTGGGGTTTTTTACCTATTTCACGGTTTTTAAAGAAGGTATAATTATCAATAACCAATTTATAGTCTTAACTTCAATACTAGGGGGAATTGCCTTTTTTAAAGCCATCTCTTTTTATGCCCTGAGAAGATACAGGTTACAAGGTAAAAATTACCGAAATGTAATCGTATTGGGCTTGGATGACACTTCAAAAAAAATAACAAACATCTTTAAAACAAAAGCCAATCTAGGCTATCGTTTTTTCGGTTTTTTTTCAGATAAAGAAAGCAAACACAATAAATACTTAGGAAAAATTGAACAGAGTTTTGATTATATTTTAAAAAATAATATCGATGAAATATACTGTACCCTATCAGCCCTAAACAAAGAACAAGTAAAAGAATTTACAAAATTTGCCACCGAACACAGCCTGGTGATGAAGTTAATTCCCGATGCAACAGAGCTGTATAGTAAGAGTTTCGGCTCAGAATACTATGGCAATATTTTGGTTCTTAATGTAAAAAAATTACCCTTTGAAAACCCTGAAAACCATCTGATTAAAAGAATATTTGATGTTGTTTTCTCTCTTTTAGTCATCGTTTTTATATTGTCATGGGTAACGCCATTATTGTGGGTGTTGGTTAAAATAGAATCAAAAGGCCCATTATTTTTTAAACAAAAACGAGAAGGTTTAGGAGGGCATCAATTTACCTGCTATAAGTTTCGCTCTATGAAATTAAATACATTAGCAGATAAAATACACGCATCAAAAAATGATTTTAGGGTAACTCGTATAGGGGCTTTTTTGAGAAAAACCAGTTTAGACGAATTGCCACAGTTTTTTAATGTCTTAAAAGGCGATATGAGCGTAGTAGGGCCAAGGCCACACATGAGAAGCCTATCTTTTGAATACCAAAAAGAAATTGAAAACTATATCGACCGGCATGCCGTAAAGCCGGGTATTACAGGCTTGGCACAAGTAAGTGGCTACCGAGGTGAGGTAAGAAAAAAATCAGATATTAAAAATAGAGTACGGTTGGATATTTTTTATATTGAAAATTGGTCCTTTTTTCTAGACATAAAAATCATCATTCAAACCGTAATGAATGTTTTTAAAGGTGAAGAAAAGGCCTATTAGTACTAGGTATCATAAACAAAAGGAATAATCTCCGTTTAACAAGAAAATGTCAGGCCGGGCACAGTCGAAGCCCATATCAAGTTTCAAACAAAAAATCAATAAAAAGAAAACCCTGAAAGAGAAAAAAAACATAACCGCCTCCATCGTCCTATACAATGAAGATATTGATGAGTTGTCAAAAACCATCGATAGTTTTATGGCAATTCCCTTATCTAAAAAACTATTTTTAATAGACAATTCACCAACAGGTATTTTAAAGAATAAATTCAATCATCAAGATATCGACTACAGATTTAATGCTAAAAATATAGGTTTTGGCGCTGGGCATAATACGGTCATAGATACTATAAAAAAAACCTCAGAATATCACCTTATTTTAAACCCGGATGTATCATTTGCCCCTGATGTAATTCCAACACTTATAGAAGAATTAGAAGCCGATAAAGAATTGGCTATGATTGCCCC
>DRQI01000062.1 GCA_011330545.1 Flavobacteriia bacterium | reverse complement strand
TTAATTTTCCGGGAATACGCACAGGTTCTCCGTTTTTGTCTAATACTTTTTTTCCGGTAATCGGGTTTCCACTTCTTTTAATGCGCCCGGCTTCCCTAATATCAAAAGCAATGGCATTGGCGCGGCGTGTAGAAGTAGTATTCAAATTGATGTTATAAGCAATTAAAAAATCGCGGGCGGCAATAGCAATGGCACCAGTTTTGGCAACATGTTGGTCAAATTGTGCCGGCCCGAAATCAGGTTTCCACTCTTTACTATCTAATTTTTTTGGCAAGCCTTCATATTCGCCTGAGCGGCAATCTGCTAAATTTTTCCGCTGCTCAGATTTGGCAGCATTTTCATAAAAATAACCGGGAATACCGAGCTCATCGCCTACACGTTGCCCTAGTTGATGTGCATAGTTTGCCGTTTCTTCTAACGTAATTCCCGAAATAGGCACCAAGGGGCAGACATCGGTAGCTCCAAAACGGGGATGCTCTCCTGAATGTTTGCGCATATCAATCAATTCAGCCGCTTTTTGAATTAGCTTAAAAGCCGCTTCAATAACCGGTTCTGGTGCGCCTACAAAAGTTATTACAGTACGGTTGGTTGCCTTGCCGGGATCAATATCCAATAACTTTACACCTTCAACAGTTTCAACGATATGGGCAATTTTTTTTATCTTATCCATATCACGCCCTTCACTAATATTGGGCACACATTCTATCAATTGTGGTTGCATATTTTTGTCTTCGTTTAGAGGTTGAATAATTTTTATCCAAATTTATAATTGTTTTCTAAAAAGAATCTATTTTTATTAAAAAAAAGAAGAAAACAACTGAATTTAATTTCCTACTTTTGACACAACATAAAAATAGATATATGAAAGGAGCTTTAACATTTTAGGGCAAATTTCACCTTCCTGCCGGCAACACTGGCTTGACTGATAAAACAATAAAAATAAATAGATGAAAGCATTAAAAATTTTAGCTGTATTGATTGCAGTAATGGCATTGGACTCTTGTAATGAAAATGCCGGTGTAACAAAAAAAGAATTGAAAAATGAAGTTGATTCTGTGAGCTATGCCTTAGGGTTAAATATGGCGAATCAGATGAAAAGTAATTTTAAAGAGATGGATAAAGACCTTTTTGTACAAGGCTTTAAAAACGGAATTGATTCTGTTAACTTTTTAATGGAAAACAAAAGCGACAAAATAAATACAATCTTGAGGACATTTTTTCAAAAGAAGCAAATAGAAGAACGCAAAAAACAACAAGCAGATGCCTTGAAAAAAGCCGAAGAACAATTTGCTGACGTAAAAGCCGAAGGAATTAAATTTTTAGAAGAAAACAAAACAAAACCAGGTGTTAAAACAACCCCAAGTGGTTTACAATATATTGTTTTAAAAGAAGGGAAAGGAGAAAAGCCTTCACTTACTTCAAGGGTAAAAGTACATTATCACGGCACATTGATTGACGGTACTGTATTCGATAGTTCTGTTGACCGAGGAAAACCGTATGAAACAAATGTAAACCAAGTTATCAAAGGGTGGACAGAAGGCTTGCAATTAATGCCCGTAGGTTCTAAGTATAAATTTTTTATTCCGCAAGAATTGGCATACGGAGCATTTCCAAATCCGAGAGGCCCTATTAAACCGTTTTCAACCTTAATTTTTGAAGTGGAATTGTTAGATATTATAAAAAAGTAAGTAACAAGATTAAGGTGGGTACTAAAATTTTAAAGTGAATGAATTTTTAGGATCCTCCTTAAAGTTATAAGGTATTTTAAATGAGAGATTGGCCAATCTCTCATTTTTTTTTTCGTAATTTTACACGTATAAAACTTTACTATCGTGAAAAAAATATTCCTATTATTAAGTATTGGTATGTTGCTGTTGGCATCCTGTAAAAAAGAGAAAACTACAACTACCACAGAAAATTCAAAAACAACTATGACAGAAAATCCTTTACTGGCCGAATGGGATACGCCTTTCGGGGTACCGCCATTTGACAAAATAAAAAATGAAGATTATGTACCCGCTTTTAAAGAAGCGGTTGCAATGCATAACAAAGAAATAGAAACCATAGTAAATAATGAAGCGCCGCCAACATTCAAAAATACCGTTGAAGCCATAGAAACCAGTGGTAAAATGTTAAATAGGTTTGCCAATGTGTTTTATGCTGTTAATGCAGCCAATACTAATGATGTGCTAAAAGAAGCCAATAAGGTAATTTCACCCGAATTAACTTCTCATTTTGATGAAATTCAATTAAATACAAAACTTTTCAACCGTATAAAAGCCGTATACGAAAAAAGAGAAACGCTGGGGTTGAGTGCCGAAGAAATGCGCTTATTGACCGAGATGTATAAAAAATACATTCGGGCAGGTGTAAATTTAGAAGGAAAAAATAAAGAGAAGCTAAAAGCCATTAACAAACGAATCTCTGAACTTTCTACCAAATTCGGCGATAATTTATTAGCAGAAACCAATGCTTTTGAATTGTATGTTACCGATAAAAAAGATTTGGGCAATTTATCTGAAAGCTTAGTTGCTGCTGCTGCCGAAGAGGCCAAAAAAAGGGGCCATGATTCAGGTTGGTCATTTACCTTACAGCGCCCGAGTATCAATCCGTTTTTACAAAGCTCGCCCAATAGGGAACTCAGGGAAAAAATATTTCAAGGATATGCCCTAAGGGGAGATAATAACAACGAAAATGACAACAAAGCGGTATTGCTTGAGATGGCGAATTTACGTGTACAAAAAGCGAAATTATTAGGATTTGCAACACATGCAGATTATGTACTTTCTGATGCGATGGCAGAAAAGCCTGAGGCTGTTTATGAGCTTATGGATAAATTATGGCCTGCTGCTTTGAAAATGGCAAAAAACGAAAGGGATGCTTTGGCATCAGCGATGAAAAAGGAAGGAGTTGAAGGCCAATTCAAAGCCAGTGATTGGCGTTACTACGTTGAGAAAATCCGCGCAAAACGCTATAATTTTGATGAAGATAAAACCAAGCCTTACTTTGAATTTACGGCGGTAAGGCAAGGTGTTTTTATGTTGGCAAACAAACTCTTTGGCTTGACATTTAAAGAACTTACCAATGTGCCTAAATGGCATAAAGACCAACAAGTTTTTGAAGTGTTGGAAGCCGACGGAAAACATTTGGGTGTTATCTATATGGATTTCTTTGCCCGTGAAAGTAAACGCGGCGGGGCTTGGATGAACGAATTGCGGCCACAGTCAAATGTAACCGGTTTTGTGACACCTGTTGTCACTAACAATTTTAATTTTCCGGCACCCACCAAAGATACGCCGTCATTATTATCATTTAGCCAAGCACAGACATTGTTTCACGAATTCGGACATGCCTTACACGGATTGTTTTCCAATGTTAAATATGCTTCCTTATCAGGTACCAATGTGCCGCGTGATTTTGTTGAATTCCCCTCGCAGGTGATGGAAAATTGGATGAGCGAACCCGAAGTATTAGCCTTATATGCAAAACATTATAAAACCGGTGAGGTAATACCTACTGCCATGGTTGAGAAGATGAACGAAGCCAATGGCTTTAATGAAGGTTTCAGGACTGTTGAATATATGGCGGCGGCGTATTTAGATATGAATTGGCATACATTGACTAAACCTGATGAACATATAGATGTTAGAAAATTTGAAAAAGAGGCTATGCAAAAAATTCACTTGATAGATGAAATCATACCGAGGTACCGAAGTACGTATTTCGCACATATCTTTTCAGGAGGCTATTCTTCAGGTTATTATAGTTATTTGTGGAGTGAAGTGCTGGATGCAGATACGTTTAATGAGTTTAAAAAAACAGGAAATATTTTTGACCCTACATTGGCAAAAAAATACCGTAGAATGTTGAGCCAGGGAGGTTCTAAAAAAGGTATGGAATTGTATAAAGAATTTTTAGGCAGGGCTCCGAAAATTGAACCTTTATTGAAAAAGAAAGGGTTTGAATAAACCCATGAATAAGAACTAAGAAAAAAGCAACCTAAAAAGTGATGTTAGGTTGCTTTTTTTTCAATATTTTTTATGCCTTTTAGCCTTCTAAGGCTGCTAAATAACGCTCGGCATCTAAAGCCGCCATACAGCCGGTTCCGGCAGCGGTTACGGCTTGCCTGTATTCTTTATCCTGTACGTCGCCGGCGGCAAATACGCCCGGTTTATTGGTTTTTGTAGATTTGCCTTGGGTAATTAAATATCCGGTGTTATCCATATCCAAAATACCTTTAAACAATTCGGTATTCGGTTTATGGCCGATGGCAATGAATACTCCGGTAACGGCAATTTCACGTTTTTCTCCGGTTTGATTATTTACTACCCGCACGCCTTCAACTACCTTGTCACCTAATACTTCATCCAATTCGGTATTGAAAAGCACTTCAAGGTTGGCCGTATTTTTCACCCTGTGTTGCATGGCTTTTGAAGCCCGCATTTCGTCACGGCGTACCAACATCGTTACTTTTTTACACAACTTTGCCAAAAAAGTAGCCTCTTCGGCAGCGGTATCGCCACCTCCTACAACAATTACATCTTGCCCGCGGTAAAAGAAACCGTCACAAGTTGCACAAGCAGAAACACCTCCGCCTTTCAACCGTTGTTCGCTTTCCAATCCTAAATATCTTGCGGTAGCGCCTGTTGAAATGATAACCGTTTCAGCCTCAATTAGTTTTGAACCGTCAATGGTAACTTTATGTGTTCCGCCAACAGTATCGCTAAATTCAACATTGGTAGCCAATCCGAAACGGATTTTAGTATCAAAACGTTCGGCTTGTTTTTTAAAGTTTTCCATCATTGCCGTACCGTCAATACCCTCAGGATAACCGGGATAGTTATCAACCTCAGTAGTAGTTGTCAATTGGCCACCGGGTTCCATACCGGTATATATTACGGGTTTTAAATCGGCTCTGGCAGCATAAATGGCAGCGGTATATCCGGCAGGCCCCGAACCGATGATTAAACATTTTATTTTTTCTATAGTGTCTGACATATTAGTATAATTTTAACAATGCAAAATTAAGGTATTTAATACTTTTATGGTTTGGATATCTATAATTTTTTATAATACCGCCATAACTGGGTTTTATACCTGCTAAATTAAAGTTCGTTAGTCGGAGAATATCAAATTATTTACAGGTACTTTTAGTTGGGCATAATAATTGCGTAAAATACTATATTCAAAAAAGTTTAAATGAGTTTATTATTTAAAAACTAAAAATCAAAACAAATGAAAAAATTATTTTTTACAGTAGCTTTATTGGTTGGGTTTGTTACTATTGTTAGTGCACAAGAAGTTTCGCCACATGCCATTGGTATTAGAACCGGTGACAATGACGGTTTTGGGGCAGAAATATCTTATCAAAAGAAAATGGGTGATATCAATAGGTTTGAATTAGATTTAGGCTTTCGCGATAATAAAAATTTTGATGCGTGGAAATTAACCGGAGTGTATCAATGGATATGGAATATTGATGGAGGTTTTAATTGGTATGCCGGTTTTGGTGCCGGCCTCGGAAGTTGGAATAATAAAACTTTTGACAATGTTGACGACGGGTTATTTGTCAATGCCGTGGGTGATATTGGCGTAGAATATAATATCGATAATTTTCCGTTGTTGATTTCATTAGATTTCAGGCCCGAATTCGGTATTGTCAATGATTTTGGCGATAATGACCTAGGGTTGGATATTGCCTTGGGAATACGGTATCAGTTTTAGGAAAAATAGTTATTCTTTTGATTGTAAAAGAAAAATTTCATAAAAACAAGCCAAAAAAAAGCATTTTATGGACGAAATGAGAGTGACTAAATAGTTATAAGTCATGGATAGTAACTTTAATCCGAATGATGCATTAGAAAACCTATTAC
>DRQI01000061.1 GCA_011330545.1 Flavobacteriia bacterium | reverse complement strand
TAGTTTATGCTTTGTATTCAACTTTTTCATTTTTAAAGAATAAGGCAAACAGTACCATTACTACTATGGCAAAAACGGCGGGGAAAATCCAAATATCTTTCCAGCTATGCGTGCCGTCTGTTAAACGATATTTATCTGCTATTTGTCCGGCTATCCAAAAGCCTATCAACATCCCCACGCCATAAGTAGCTAAGGTAATTAAGCCTTGGGCGGCACTTTTAATTTTTTCACCGGCTTTAGAATCAGTATAAATTTGGCCCGAAACGAAAAAGAAATCATAACAAATTCCGTGTAATGCAATGCCGATAACCAACATAAAGAATAAATCTCCGGCATTGCCAAAGGCAAAGAGTGTATAACGGATTCCCCAAGCTAGCATACCGAATAAAATGGTTTTTTTAAAACCGTATTTGGTAAAGAAAAAAGGCAATAAAAGCATGAATAACACTTCTGAAACCTGTCCTAGTGAGGCCCAAGTAGTAGAATTTTCGACATTATTTTCTGTTAAAAAAAGACTGATGTTTTGATAGTAAAAAGCTAATGGAATACAGATGAGTACTGAAGCTATAAAGAAGGTGAAAAAATTCCGGTCTTTTAATAATTTCAAAGCATCCAACCCTAAGATATCAGAAATAGTCACTTTTTCGCCGGCATTCACTTTTGGAGGGGTTTTAGGCAAGGTAAAACTAAAAACACCTAATATTGCCGAAGCGATGGCTACCATTAAAAACGTATTGGACAAAGCTCCTTCTTTTATGTGGTCAATAGCATCCCATTTAAAGGCAAGGCTAATGACCCATCCTGCGATAATCCATCCGAGTGTGCCAAATACCCTCACAAAAGGAAACTGTTTTGCAGGGTTCTGCATTTGATTAAAAGAAACCGAATTTACTAAGGCAAGGGTCGGCATATAGGCAATCATATATCCCAATACATAGGGATAAAATACACTAAATTCAGTAGTTTGAGACATTTGATACATCAATACGGCTCCAATAAGGTGTAATACCCCTAATATTTTTTCGGCATTAAAAAACCGGTCTGCAATGAGGCCGATGATAAAAGGTGCAATAATGGCGCCCCAAGACTGTGTAGAATAAGCCATGCCGGTTTCGGCACCTGTGGCATTCAAATTGTTGCCCAAGAAAGAACCTAAGGTAACAAACCAACCTCCCCAAATAAAAAATTCGAGGAACATCATAACGGATAATTGGGCTTGTGTTGATTTTTTCATCGGTAGGGCTTTATTTCAGTTCGCTGGCAACTTTTAATAATAGGGCTTTGGTAGCTTCTATGCCTGCTTCTTCAGGTAAGCGCCCACCTTCGTATTCTACATCGATAAAACCGGTATACCCTGCATCTTTAATGATTTTTAGCATTCTTTTAAAATCAATGGTCGTTTCGTTGCCGTTTTCATCAAAGTCGTATGACTTAGCACTAACTCCCTTGGCATAAGGCATCATTTGTTCAATACCTTTATAGCGGTCATACTCTTCAATACATTTTCCTTTCCAAGGGTCTCCGCCTTCTCGTTTTAAACAAAAATTTCCAAAGTCGGGCAATACCCCACAATTGTCCATGCCTACATCGGCTATTACCTTGGTCAATAATGTAGCATTTGAAGAGAAACCTCCGTGATTTTCAACAATGATATTGACATTTTTTTCTTTGCCGTATTGACATAATTTTTTTAAACTTTTTACCGAATATTTTGACCAAGCCTCAGCGTTATTGCCATTGCCAAACAAATTAACACGTATAGAATGGCATCCTAAGAAGGCTGCTGCGTCAACCCACTTTTTATGATTTTCAATGGCTTGATTGCGAACGCTTTCATCGGTAGCCGCCAAATCGCCCTCACCATCAATCATAATAAGTAAATTTTTCAAGCCGTATTTTTCGCTTTTTAATTTTAGGGAATCGAGCATATTTTGAAAAGCATGTTCTTTATCAGTACTTTTTTCTAAATAGCCTTTGTAGAGTCCACTTACATATTCTAACCCTTCAAATCCCATTTCATTAGCTTTCTGTGCAAAATCAATCGGATTTAAGGAACCGTCTATAATTGCCCGGTGAAGTGACCATTGCGCTAAAGACAGTTTGAAAAAAGGTTGTGTTTCTGTAGCTTTCTCAGTTGTAGGGGCTTCTTTTTTTTCTTTTTCTTGCTTTTTGCAAGAGGTCAATCCGATACTTAAAAGAAGCATAATAAGTAAGGAAAAGGCGTTGGCCCGGTGTTTACTATTTTTCATAATAACGAGATATTGAATAGAATTGATAGAATTGTGAAAGTACGTTATAAAAAAAATATTTCTGTTTATTTTTATTCATTGAAATATTTTAAACAATAAATACCGATATTGCTATTTGTCAAAACCTGACGCCATAAGAGTTGCGTTTCTGAATTCTATCGGAGTGCATTTCTCATATCTTTTGAACACGGTAGAAAAATACTGGCTTGTTGTAAAACCGCAACTATAGGCAGTTTGGGCAATGCTTAAATGAGGGTTTTCAAGTAGTAATTTTTTTGAAAACTCTAGGCGTTTCATCGATAAGTATCGCATGGGTGTTAAATTGGTTAATTGTTTGCAATGATGTGTAAACCGAGTAATTCCAACCCCGGCTGATGCTGCCATTCTTTCAATGGTCCAAATTTCAGAAAGGCTATTTTCCAACTCGTTGAGAAATTGGCTGACACTTCTGGCACTATTGGTAAGGTTTTCATCGAGATTTAGCTCATGTGTGTCTATCAATTCTAATAACAATAGTAATAATTCGTTAATTAAAAGCCTGATTTTGGTAGCGTTGCTTCCATTATTATCAGTATCAACTGTTTTGCCTATGTTGTGAAAACAATTGTATATATCTTTATTGGCTTTCCATAACCACTTGTCATTTTGCCTTAAGATTGAGGTCAGCCTCAACAGGTCTTTTTCGGTCAGTACAATCCATTCTGGCCACTTCCAAGGTTGATGAGGCCTTCTTACCCCGAGGTCAATAATAACCCAATAAAACTTTCCTATACCGATAATAGGATCGCCTACTTTATGTATTTCCCAAGGGCGGGTGACCGTTAAATAATTAGGTAATAATTTTATTTCCCTATTTTCTTGAGCGTAAGGCATACTGCCCGATTCTAAGAAATGAAATTCAATGCCTTCATTGCGGTGCCAGTCAAGGCCCCAATCTTGAGGTTCGATAGCATCCCAGTATCCAATAGAATTCAGGCCAAGGGTTTCATCGGTTAGCCGATCTCCGGGATAGGTATGCCGCGCAAGTGCTTTAAAGGTTAATTTATTTCTGGAAACAGCATCTACCAAAGGTAAACAAGTATCTGCATGGAAAACCTCATTTTCAGAAACGAAAGGCTGTATTTTATGTACATTTATTTTCACTGAAATGTTTTGAACAAAATTTTGATGCAAAATAATTAAT
>DRQI01000060.1 GCA_011330545.1 Flavobacteriia bacterium | reverse complement strand
GTTGATAGCCAATCAGGTAATCCATTGGTATTTGCATCTCTTACTGTTGATAACACAAATATTAGTACCATAACAAATGCTGAGGGAGAGTTCTTGCTGAAAGTACCCGAAACGATTAAAGATGCAACGATTACGGTCTCATTTTTAGGATATCACAGAAAAACGATAGCCTTGTCAGAACTAAAGGAAAGTAATAATCGTATTGCACTTGATGCCACGGTGACCAAACTATCTGAAGTCCATATCAATTTACCAAAAGATGCAAAAACATTGGTGCTAAAAGCGCTTAGTAAAAAAAGTGAAAATAATTTGAATGAGCATGTATTGATGACCGCTTTTTACCGAGAAACCATAAAAAAGCGTAGAAAAAATGTGTCTTTGGCAGAAGCCATTGTAAACGTATATAAGCAACCGTATTCTTCATTAAAAAGAGATTATATAAAACTCTATAAAGCACGCAAAAGTACCGATTATTCAAAATTAGACACGGTGGCATTAAAATTACAAGGCGGCCCTTTTAACACACTTTATGTTGATATGATGAAATACCCTGAATATATGTTTACACCTGAGAATATAAATCAATATGCCTTTAGTTTTGCCCCTTCAACAACTATTGACGAAAGGCCTGTTTATGTAATTGCCTTCAAGCAGCGCGATGATATTATTGAGCCGCTGTATTACGGTAAATTATTTATTGATTATAAGACGTTAGCATTGACCAGTGCCGTCTATAACTTAAATGTTAAAAACAAAGAACTTTCAGAAAAACTTTTTGTAAAAAGAAAGCCCAAAGATGTCAAAGTTTATCCAACAAAGGCTTCTTATCGGGTTGATTATAGGGAAAAAGGCGGAAAGTGGTATTATGGATATAGCAATGTACAATTGACATTTAAAGTAAATCGCAAAGGAAAATTGTTTAACTCGGTTTATTCTTTAACAAGCGAAATGGCCATTACAGATTGGGAAATTGATACACTCAACGAAAAAGTAAAACACAAAGACCGGTTGCGGCCTTCTATTATTATAAGCGATGAAGCCTCAGGGTTTTCAGACCCGGAATTTTGGGGAGCTTATAATGTTATAGAACCCGAAAAATCTATAGAATCTGCCATTGACAAAATCAGAAAAAAATTAGATAAGATTTCTAGAAAAGGAAATACATAAAAATTATTTCTAACCGTTATTTTCAATAATGATAAGTTAAGGCGTTGCTGTTGCCAAACTTTTACATAGATATTCACAAAATGGATAATCTTGAGATTTTCTTTAGATTCTATACATAAAATTGCACTATCATTCAAAGTGAATTTTAAAGTAAATCGAATCTTAATTAAAATCTAACATTATGTTGAAGAAAATTTTTGCTGTAATTTTTATAGCATCACTATTGGGTTCATGTGTTTCAAAAAAGAAATACTTGGAGCTAGAACAAAACTTAACCGATACTAAAGGCCAGTTGCAAAAAACAACTATCGAAAAAGAAGACCTTGAAGCAAAATTTGCAGTCATTAGCAAACGTGTAGAAGAGTACAATTCAAAAATTAATTCTTTACGGCAAGAAACTAGCGTACTGAAAGAAGAAAATGATAAGAAAATGGAAGTCGTTGATGCCGACGGTACTGTAATGTCAAAAGAAATGCGTTCTAGGTTGAATTCAACCTTGTCAAAATTATCTCCTGAGGAGTTGGCCGGAGCCCAAACACTAAAAGATTCTTTGAATTTGGCGATAGCATATAAATTAAATAAATCAATTAAAGAGAGTAATTTAAATGACGATAGCGATATCAATGTCAACATTGATAAAACGGTAGTAATGATTACCGTTGCCGATAGTTTGCTCTTTAGAACTGCCAGTTATCGCGTAAGCCCTAAAGCGGCAAGTTTTCTTCAAAAGTTAGCAGATGTTATTAATTCTGAGCCAAGTATGGATGTCATGGTGGAAGGCCATACCGATTCTAGAAGCATCCACACAGAAAAAATTGATGACAACTGGGACTTAAGTGTGAAAAGAGCCACTTCTATCGTACGGATTTTACAAAACAAATACAAAGTTGACCCTGCTCGATTAATACCTTCAGGAAGAAGTAGTTATGTACCTTTGGCAAGTAATGATAACAGAAAAAACAGGGCGCGTAACAGGCGTACCAATATTATCATTATGCCAAATATCAATAAATTCTTTGCTTTATTAGCAGATGAAGAAGTGGTAAAATTATAAGATATTTCAAACTAAAATAATCAAACGGATGTTAGGTTCGTTTGACTGTAAAAAGGCTCAATATGAAAATATTGGGCCTTTTTATTTTGCTGCTGTTTATACAGAAACCTTCACAAGATAGTTTTTTGTTAAAAATGGATAAAAGAAATGCATTGCAAAGTTTTTTTAGTAAATTTATATTCGTTTTTATTTCTAGATTGAATCGTAAATTTTGCCATTGTGAAACGTCTAAGCATAGTAATCTTAAACACTGAGGGTAGTGATAGTTACTGTAAACAATTTATTACAGTTGCCTAACCCGGCTTGTTAAGCCTGTTAAAAATGCTAAAAATTAAAAAAAGCAACCAATGAAAACAACTAACTTCTTTTCAAATCAAAAATTAACACTGTTTATATGCTTATTTTTTATAGGGTTTTCAACGTTCATTTATGCACAAGATAATTATCGCGAATACAGCGGAGTTATTATCGATAGCCAAACTTCAAAGCCGCTAGTCTTCGCTTCACTTGCAGTAAACAATTCGAATATCAGTACCATTTCTAATAAAGATGGGGAATTTTTATTGAAGATTCCTACCGATATGAAAGATGTCAAGGTGACTGTTTCATTTTTAGGATACCAAAAAAAAGTAATCCCTTTGTCAGCGTTTAAAAGTAAGATTACTCGAATTTTACTTGTCAGTTCAATAACTCCCTTGCCCGGAATTAAGATTACATTGCCATCAAACGCAAAAACATTGGTGCTCGAAACCTTTAAAAAGAAAGCAGAAAATTATATCAATGAACCATTGCTAATGACAGCATTTTACCGCGAAACTATTAAAAAACGTAAAAGGAATGTGTCGTTGGCAGAAGCCATTGTAAATGTATTTAAACAACCCTATACTACGAGTAAAAAAGACTATATTTCTCTGTATAAAGCCAGAAAAAGTACAGATTACACGAAGTTAGACACGCTGGCCTTAAAACTGCAAGGAGGGCCTTTTAATGCGTTGTATATTGATTTGATGAAATATCCAGAATATATGTTTACCGATGATGTCATCAATTTGTATACTTTTAGTTTTGAACCCTCAACTACCATTAATGAAAGGGCGGTATACGTTGTTGCCTTCAAACAACGAGAAGAAGTTAAAGAACCCTTGTATTACGGCAAATTGTTTATTGATTCTAAAACCTTGGCATTGACAAGTGCCACTTATAAATTAAATGTAGAAAATAAAGAATTGACAAGTAGGTTATTTGTAAAGAAAAAACCCAAAGACGTTTTTGTATATCCTACCGAAGCGGCATATCGGGTAGATTATCGCGAAAAGAACGGAAAATGGTACTATGGGTATAGCAATGTAAAATTGACTTTTAAAATTAAGCGCAAACGAAAATTGTTTAACTCGGTGTATTCGCTTACTAGTGAGATGGCTGTTACCGATTGGAAAGTAAACACTACCAAAGAAAAGGTTAAATATAAAGAACGTATGCGGCCTTCAATTATAATTAGTGATGAAGCCTCGGGATTTTCAGATCCGAAATTTTGGGGTGCCTATAACGTAATCGAACCTGAGAAATCAATAGAATCTGCTATCAATAAAATTAAGCGCCAACTAAAAAAGTTAAATAGAAACTAAAAACGGTCATACTTCGCATTTGAAAGAGGCTACCTCAAAAATATAACTTTTGGGAGGCCTTTTTTTTGATTATAACATACTGCTAATTAAATAATTAATAATTTTTTACGTTTTATAATTAAACCATTATATACGATATCAGTCTTATTGTTGTAATCAAAAAAAAGAAAACCATGAATAAGAAAAACGGAACAAAAGCAATACCCTTTATCATAGCGGTGTTTATAGCATTAAACGGAATATTTGCCCAAGACGTAACAACAGTAAGTGCTGTAGATGGTACCATAGGCGATAATCTCAACTTAGAAGCCGTTGCCTCGCTATTTGGAGAATCGAAAGATTTAGAAGATTTTGAAAAACGATTAAACGACCCTAAAACCCAAATTTCTAACCTCGACCTCAATGAAGATTCTCAGGTAGATTATTTAAGAGTTGTTGAAACATCAGAAAAAAACACCCATGTTATAGCAATACAGGCGGTTGTGGGTAAAGATATGTATCAAGATGTCGCTACCATTGAAGTAGAAAAAGATAATAAAGGAACGGTAAGTGTACAAGTAGTAGGTGATGTTTATATGTATGGCCCTAATTATATTATAGAACCCGTATATGTGTATCGGCCGGTATTTTTCTCACTTTTTTGGAGGCCCTATTACCGCCCGTACAGATCAGTGTATTATTGGGGATTTTATCCAAGGCATTTTCACTATTGGCATCCGTTTCATGTGAATATTTATAGAAAAAATGTACATGTTCACATCAATACACATTATACCTATAAACATACAAGCGTACGAAGAAGTACTACGGCAGTTGCCATACATCGTAAAACAAGGCGTAATGATTACGGCAAAAAATATCCCCATAAATCGTATAAAATAAGAACAGCCGGTGTAACGAAGGCAAATGGTACCCAAAAGAGGGCGGTACAAGTAAAATCGGCTAATGGCAATACGTACAGTGCAGCTGGAGTTAATAAACCAAACGGAACTAAAAAAAGAGTTGCCGGCATACACCAAGCCGATGGAGATAACTATAAAATGGCAGGTATCAATAAACCTGATGGCACAAAAAAACGTGTGGTTGCCGTAAACAAAGC
>DRQI01000059.1 GCA_011330545.1 Flavobacteriia bacterium | reverse complement strand
CAATGGCTGCCAACGGCACGGCAATAGTATCAAGCAAGTTATCGAGCCATGGTATCAAATAGGCTGCAATTTCAACAATGGTGGCAATTCCTAATGTAATCATCGCAGCGGTGCTCCCTACCCATTGCCAATTTTCATTGAGTGGAATTAGGCCGTAATAAGAGGCAATACTCAAGGCAAATAAGGGTACAAAAATTCGAAAGCCCACAGAAGCTGCCAAACCGATGCCTAATAAAATGCTAAAAATGGTTTCGGTCATGTATTATTAATTTTGGTTAAACCTGTATAACAAATATACCTACAAATTTTTTGCCAAAAAAACAAGGGGGATTTTTCCCCTTTTTACAAGGGATTTTTCCCCTATTTTAACTACTTGCTTTTATACTTTCTGTCGATACCCTACTTTTGGGATAGATTATTTGAGTTAACAAAATGTTTGATTATAACAATCATTCAAAAAAGAGAAAAAGAAAAGGAACTACTCACTATGATAGCCACTTTTGGGATAAACTGATTAGGGTGCTTTTTATATCCGGAGTGGTTATCATTATTTTAACGATTGTTTTTAAGTGGTTAGGATTTTTAGATTAGATAACACTGTTTCATAAAATTCGACAATCGTAAAACCCTTAAACCTGAAACGGTTTAAGGGTTTCTTATATGAGTACTTTTCTTTCGGAAAATTAACGGTTTCAACAAAAAACTATGTTTTTTGCTTTTTCTTTTTGGCTGCCGGAAACAGTACGTTATTTAATATCAAGCGATATCCGGGCGAGTTTGGGTGTAAGTCTAATTCGGTTTTCGGGTCTCCTACCCTATGGGTATAATCTTCGGGGTCATGGCCTCCGTAGAATGTCCACATACCCTTTCCTTTAACACCGTGAATGTACCGGGCTTCGCCATTGGCTTTATTTTCGCCCATGACCAATACGGTAGGTTTTACCGTATTTCTATCAAAACTGGTAGTTTGCCCCATAAAACCTTTAACCAATTGGGTATGGTTTTGGCATAACATGGTAGGTACAGGGTCCCATTTTGCCGAAAATTCCTGCAAAGAAAAATAGTCTTCGGTACGTTGTATTTGACTTTGACGCTTGCGGGTCATGTCAATAGATGAAAATTCATATTCTGTTGGGCTTCTTACCAATTCAAAATTGGTAAAAGCAAAAGTTTTCGAAAAATCTATTTTTTGTTGATAATTGGGCTCTGACGGGTCGCCGTCAAACATCACTTCACAAATATCAACCCCTTCTGCTGCCAAGGCAATGTCAAAACTATCGGTAGCCGAACACATCGCAAACATAAATCCCCCACCAATTACATAATCCCTAATTTTTAGGGCTACTGCCAATTTTTCTTGTGAAACTTTAGCATAGCCTAATTTTTTTGCCAGTACTTCGGCATTGTGCTTTCCTTCAATATACCAAGGGGCAGCCCTATAAGCCCCATAAAATTTACCATACTGCCCGGTAAAATCTTCATGGTGCAAATGCAGCCATTCGTATAATAGCAATTTATCTTGTAATACGTCTTCGTCATAAATAACGTCAAAAGGTATTTCGGCGTAACTCAATACCATGGTAACCGCATCGTCCCAAGGCATTTTATCTTTAGGCGAATAAACGGCTATCTTAGGGGCTTTTTCTAAGGTTACGGCTTCCATATTTTGAGACGGACTGGCAATAAATTCTAATATTTGAAGGGCTTCGGTATCAGAAATTACTTCAAAAGAAACGCCCCTTATTTTACATTCGTCTCTAAACTCTTGTATATCTTCTAATAAAAAAGAACCGCCTTTATAATTTAGCAACCATTTTACATCATGGTTTTTTTGTAGGGAATAAAATGTAATCCCATAAGCTTTTAAATGGTTTTTTTGGCTTATCTCGTCCATCGGAATCAAAATATACGAAGCAACAGAAACCTTGCACAGCAATAAGAAAGTGATAAAAAGCAAATATGACGATGTACGATTCAAGGTAATTATTTTTAATAAATGAGCATTCAAATGTACAATTATTAACGCATGGTTTTGTTAAAATATTTTTAAAATGCGTAACTTGTGGTTATAGGAAGGGTATGATTTTTAATTATATATGTTTCTCTATGGTTAAGAATGCTATGACTTTTTCAAATAAGAGGAAAACAGTGAGCCAATAATTGGCTCACTGTTGAGGGTTAATGATTAGCTATAAAAGGAGCTTTTTTAATATATCTTTTATCAAATAATTGTTTAATAAGAAAAGTGGCAATATCAATTGCACTTATTTTATCGCCTTTACAATCTTCTAAATTAACTATTATTTTACCTTTTACACTTGAAAATTCAATTAAGGGAACCCTAACCAAAGTCCAATTTGCATTACTCTTAGACAAGATAGAATAGGCCTTTTGCCTGTCTGCGTGTGGCCTTGGAAAATTTGTTTTCATCCATTGGGTTGCAATACTTGTCTTCGGGCTTTTTTTATCAAAAGGAGTATCAACATTCAGGCCTGCAAGTAAAATATAGCGTTTGATTCTAAACTCTTCCATTGAGTTTAGCACATTAATGGTTGCCCGGCTAAAAACCAAAGGCTCATCTTTGCGTTGGCCAACTGTGCTAATTACAGCTTGACAATCTTGAATCAAAAAACGGATTGATTCAGCATCAATTGCGTCACCTTTCAAAACTTCAATCAAAGGGCTTTGTATTGTGAAATTTTCAGGATTTCTCAGAAGAAGTTTTAAACTATATCCCTGATTTATAAATTGGGTAACAAGAATTTTTCCTGTTCTGCCTCCACCACCTAAGATGGCTATCTTTATATTTTTTTTCATTTGTTTCTTTATAAAATTTGAAAATAAAATTATTTCTCGAGTTTGTCAAAAATGACAAGTCGAAACGGCAAAAGCCATTGGCCTTTTGCACGAGTAAAAATCAATATTTTATAAAGAGATTCGAATATTGCTAAATTAAACAATTATCTGAACTATGCAATTGCAATAGAATAAATACTACCTTTAGCATTGGTAATTGTTACACAAACATAAAAAAAATACAACAATTACCTATACCGTATTCCCCTAAACTTCATACAATAAATTTATAGCTCATTAAATACAATTTTAATCGTTTTAGTGAGCTATAAAGATGCTTTTTAAGCGAAACAGTTAAAATGTATCATGAAATTTTTTACACCTTACATCAAAATAAATTATATTTTATTTTTAATACATCGAACTTCTATGTATATTTGTTTCCAATCATTTTTTAATGAAAAAAATATCTAAAGAATTAATTGGTACCTCTACCATCCCAATCATACTATCGGTACTTTCAAAAAAAGAATCGTATGGCTACGAAATTATACAGCGCATCAAAGAACTATCGAATGGTCAAATTGAGTGGGGAGAAGGCACCATCTACCCGGTGTTGCACAAACTTGAAAAAAAAGGATATATCACTTCTTCATGGAAAACTTCAGGTTCTGGCAGAAAAAGAAAATATTACAATATCAACATAAAGGGAGAGCAAAAATTGGTTTCAGAAAAAGAAAACTGGACTGTTATCCACCAACTAATTTTAAAATTATGGAACATAGAACCGAATTTAATTTAGCGAATTGTATCAACCACTGGAAATCTATTCTTTTAGAAAATAACAATATGACCATTGATAACGTAACGGAGCTAGAAAGTCATCTGTTAGACGAAATAGCCTCCTTAAAAGAATCAGGTTTAACCGAAGAAGAGGCTTTTTTAATATCACAAAAAAGATTAGGAAGCATAAACCTCTTAACACATGAGTTTAGTAAAGTGAATAGTCATGCATTTTTTCTAAATAAAATCATCCCTTATATCAAAGGCGTCCTCATATTTTTAGCTTTTTTTCAAATAGCCGAATTACTAATTCATGCTTTTTATTTATTTTTTAAACCGGCAGGCATCCATAACAACTCTTTAAATATAGCTAGTATAATTTTGCTGATTGCTACTATCATCGTTTTCTTTACCGCCTTTTATTTTAAATATAAAAAACAACTATTTAATTTCCATTATTTTATTAAAATTCCGGTTTTGGTTTCCATAGTAGTACTTTCAAAAATAATGAATATGTTTAGTGTTTTTCTGATTGTAAAAAATTATATGGACATAAAAAATATAAAAACCCTTTCTTATAATTTGAATATTTTTAAATTAACGTTTGTTATTATTCTTCTGATAGTTTCTTTTTTAGTGTATTACAAGTCTAAAAAAGTATTGAAAATAGCAAATTGAAGTGTTTGTTTGGCATTAATTAGCAACCCTATCTGTAACCTTTTTTAAAACGGCACATCACCATCATCATCACTAGCAGCACCGAAAACATCTTCGGCACTCGGTAAATTAGGTGTGATAAAATCATTCATTTTAGACTGGAATTCTGTAGCAAAAGATTCTTCTAAATTTGAGAATTGTGCCAAAT
>DRQI01000058.1 GCA_011330545.1 Flavobacteriia bacterium | reverse complement strand
TGCGCTTTCACGGTAATAAGGCCTTTAAAAATAAACGCCTGAAAAAATTACTTAAAAAGACCAAACAAAAAAATGTAGCTCATATCTTCAAGCCATCTCGGTATCGTGAAAAAGAATACAATGAAGATTTAGAGAAATTGGTAGAAAAATACCGTGAAAAAGGTTATCGGGATGCCCAAATACTAAAAGACTCTATTTCTTGGAATGATGACAATACCATCAACCTTGACATTACTGTAAACGAAGGGAATAAATATTATTTTGGCGATATTAAATTTTTGGGAAATACCGTTTATACAGATGAACAACTTCAACAGTTTCTAGGACTGAGTAAAGGCGAAACCTATAACGGAAAACTATTAAATGAACGTGTAAAAGGCGACGGGTCTCCCGATTCACAAGACATTACCAATACATATTTGAATAATGGATACCTCTTTTCTACGGTAACTCCGGTAGAGACCAATGTAGAAAATGATACTATTGACATCGAAATTAGAATTCGAGAAGACGAACCTGCCTACATTAGAAAAGTAACCCTGGTCGGTAATGAAGTAACAAACGACCATGTTATCCTCAGAGAAATACGCACAAGGCCCGGTAATTTATTTAGCAGGGCAGATATTATACGAACTATTCGTGAGGTTGGGCAACTGCCATTTATAGATGCCGAAAATATTGTACCCGATGTAAAACCAAATTACAATGATAAAACAGTTGATATTGAGTACAGCGTTGCGGAAAAAGGTGCCAGCCAAATAGAATTACAAGGAGGATTTGGCGGAAGTTCTTTCGTTGGGACGTTAGGACTCTCATTTAGTAATTTTTCTATCAAAAATATTTTTAATGGCAAAGAATACAGGCCGGTACCCAGAGGTGACGGGCAAAGTGTTTCATTAAGGGCACAAGCCAGCCGTTTTTCAAGTACGTATAGCTTGTCATTTACAGAGCCTTGGTTGGGCGGTAAAAGGCCTCGTTCGTTATCATTCTCAATTTTTAGCTCAAGCCAGTTTAGGTTTGACTTTGTAAACAGGAGGGTTGATAGAAATCAAAAATTAAAAATTGTTGGTGCTACTATCGGAATTAGCCAACGCCTAAAATGGCCCGATGACTTCTTTACACTTTCAACTGTATTGAGTTATCAGCGTTTTGAATTAGAAAACTTTTTCTTAGGTACTTTTGGGTTTAACAATGGTATTTCTAACAACCTGTCACTAGCCGTTAATTTCGGTAGAAATTCGGCAGGCCCAAATCCGATATTCCCTACTTCGGGCTCACAATTCAATATAGGTGCCAAAGTAACTCCGCCTTATTCCTTATTTAGTGATAAGAATTATAAAAACTTACCCGAAGAAGAGCGCTTTAAACTCTTAGAGTTTTATAAATTGAACTTTTCAGGAAAATGGTACACTACCTTAGCCGGAAAACCCGGACATCAGTTGGTATTGGTCTCTAATGCAGAATTCGGATTCTTAGGAGCCTATAATAACAATTTAGGGGTATCGCCCTTTGAACGTTTTTATGTAGGTGGTGATGGCTTGTCAACCGGGCAGTTTGACGGAAGGCAAACCGTAGGCTTGCGCGGTTATGAAAACAATAGCTTGTCTTCTAATACCGGAGGTACCGCTTATAATAAAATTTCTTTTGAAGTACGATATCCGCTCACATTAAAGCCATCGGCATCAATCTATGCATTAGGATTTGCAGAAGGGGGAAATTCTTATGACGGTTTTTCTAACTTCAAGCCTTTTGATTTAAAACGTTCTGCAGGTTTTGGCATCCGCATCTTTATGCCGGCATTCGGATTATTGGGTATTGACTTCGGCCACGGGTTTGATGACAACCTAATAGTACCCGGCCAAAAATCAGGTTGGCAAACACATTTCATAATTGGGCAACAGTTCTAAGTAATTTTAGTAAATTTGTACACTCTTAAAAAGTTTGGCATGGTTTTTTCAAAACATCAATAAAAAAATGATTCGCAAAGTCCTGTTTTTTTTAGCAATTATATCAAGTACTGCAATGGTGGCACAAAAGCCGCAACGGATTGGATATATCGATATGGAATACATCTTAGAAAATGTGCCCGAATATACCGATGCCCAAGCAAGGTTAAATGCAAAAGTAGTTACTTGGCAACAAAAATTAGATGCGTTGAAGCGTGAGATTGAAATTATGAAAACCGATTTAAGCAATGAAAAACCATTGCTTACCAAAGAACTAATCAGTGAACGTGAAGAAGATATACAAATAAAAGAAGAAGATTTACGAAAGTTGCAAGCAGCTTATTTTGGCCCAAAAGGCGATTTATACCTCTTGCGAAAGCAATTGGTAAAACCCGTTCAAGACCAAATATATAATGCTGTTCAGAATATTGCCACTAGAAAAAAATATGATATAGTCTTGGATAAATCGAGTGATTTAATCATGTTATATGCCAATAAAAAGTTTGATATTAGTGAATTGGTACTCAATAGTATTGTAAAAGGAAGGAAAAAAGCACAATTAGAAAAGAAAAAAACCAAGCGTGCTGCTGATGTTGACAAAGCCGGAGAAAATGTTCAAAAGAGATTGGATGCAAAAGCTCAAAACAGAGCCGATTTAGAAGCAAGGCTAAAACAACAACAAGAAGCAAAAGCAAAACTACGAGAAGAACGTAAAAAAGCCGCTGAAGAAAAAAGAAAGAAACGCTTAGAAGAAATTGAAAACAGAAAAAAACAATCAATACAAGCAAAAAGCGGTAAAACTGTTAAAGAACAAGTAACCCCTGAAAATACAAAAGCTACTGATTCTGTTCAAAAAGCAACTATTAATAGTGTCAAAGACAGTATTAAAAACTCTAAAAGGGCGGCCTTATTAGAAAGGCTTAAAAGACAGCAAGAAGCCAAAGCAAAATTAAGGGCTGAACAGAGAAAAGCCGCCGAAGAAAAACGAAAAAAACGGTTAGAAGAAATTGAAAAACGAAAAAAAGCAAAAGAGCGAGAAAAAGAAAACAATAATTAATACTTTAATACTGAAACAAATGAAATTAGTTAGAAATCTATTATTAGTTAGTATCTTATTTTTGGGATTTACCAAAGCGCAAGCCCAAAAAATAGCACATATTAACACCCAAGAATTGGTAGCAGCGATGCCTGAAACCAAACAAATGGAAGAAGAGCTTAAAAAAGTAGCTCAGGCTTATGACAACGATTATAAAGCCCAACAAACCTCATTGCAGGCCAAATTGCAAAAGTATGACAAGGAAGCTGCAACACAGACCGATACTGAAAATGCAAAACGTGCTGCTGAAGTACAAGAATTACAGAAAAAACTTCAGTTATACGCACAAACCGCCCAGCAAGAATTGCAAAAAAAACAATTCGATTTGTACAAACCTATTGAAGAAAAAGCCCAAAAAGCAATTCAAGATGTGGCTGCTGAAAAAGGCTTTCAATACGTATTAGATTCCTCTCCGGGCAAAGGCTTATTAGTGTATACCGGCGAAGACCTAATGGCCGCGGTAAAAGCAAAAATGGGAATTAAATAAAAAAATTACTTTTTATAAAAAATCCTATTTTCGATAACTTTCGGAAATAGGATTTTTTTATGGCATCATTTTTACAAATGATAGTATCTTTGTAATGAATGAATGCGAAACAAGCTATTGGTATTTTTGACTCCGGTATCGGAGGGCTTTCTATTTGGAAAGAAATTATCTCGTTGTTGCCCAACGAGCACACTATTTATTTAGCCGACAGTAAAAATGCTCCTTACGGACAAAAATCAAAGGAGAAAATAATTGAATTTTGCATAAAGAATACCGAATTATTATTGGCAAAAGGCTGTAAGGTTATTGTGGTTGCCTGCAATACGGCTACTACCAATGCCATCGATTATTTACGAAAAAATTACGATATTCCTTTTATCGGAATCGAACCGGCTATAAAACCCGCCGCCTTGCAAACACAAACCAATGCCATCGGAATACTCGCTACCAAAGGTACCTTAAGCAGTGCTTTGTTCAACGAAACTTCAGATAAGTTTGCTTCTAATATAACCGTTATTGAACAGGTTGGCGAAGGGTTGGTACCGCTAATTGAAGCAAACAAAATCAATACTCCTGAAATGGAACTTTTACTCAAAAAATATCTATACCCTATGCTCAAACAACATATTGATTATCTAGTCTTGGGTTGTAGCCATTATCCTTTTTTAATTCCACAAATAAGAAAAATAATTGGCGATAATGTTTCTATTATTGATTCAGGGGAAGCCGTTGCCCGGCAAACAAAGCACATTTTAAGTGCACACCGGCTTCTAAACACAACCTCTACAAAAGCTCAGCACCGGCTGTATTGCAATGCCCATTTAAAAACACTACAACAGGTAGTAGCACCCCTCAAGCTAGACTTAACTGTACAGTTGTTAGATTTTTAATTTATCAGTTCCAGCAACAAAAACTGGTTTAGCCTATTGCCCTGTTGATTAAAATCATTATCCACTATCAAAATGACCGATGGGTTGCCATTTGATAAAATAGGCCCGAAACAGATACCTTCTACATTATCGATAATGCCGTTTGTTAATTGC
>DRQI01000057.1 GCA_011330545.1 Flavobacteriia bacterium | reverse complement strand
GCTAAAATTTCTCCTATAAAAACAGAAAATTTTACTTGGAATGTAAACTTTAATTTTAGCAGTAATAAAAATAAAGTTTTAAAAACAGTAGGTGGCGATATCACTATTGCCAATGTTGCCGGTGCACCACCGGTAGTTCAAGAAGGTCAACCACTAGGTGTGTTTTTCGGTACTTACTTTGCCAGAGACGCCAATGGCGAATTATTATTAACAGGGCCCTCCACCAACGGAGTGGCAGAAGGAGTGCCTCAATTGGAAAGAGGCGACTTAGCCACAGGAACCCCAATGAGAGATGCCAATGGCCAACCTACCGGTGACCCGTTGAGAAGAATTATTGGAGACCCTAACCCTGATTATATCTTAGGTATTGGTACTGATGTGTCATACAAAAACTTTTCATTTTCTATGCTTTGGGAAGCCGTTCAAGGCTTTGATGTTTTTGATGCCGATAAACGGACAAGGCAAGGTGTAGGCCTTGGCAGAATAGCCGAACAAGAATTGGCCGGTGAGTTGCCAAGAGGTTATATTGCCGGTTTTTATCCTGTATTAGAATTTAGGATTGAAGATGGCTCTTTTGTAAAATTGCGAGAAGTTTCATTTGGCTATAGTTTTCCTACCCTATTTAACGATAGCTTACACAATGTCAAAATATCACTCATCGGTAGAAACTTGTTTTCTATTGATAATTTCTTTAGCTACGACCCGGAAACAAATGCCGGTGGGCAATCTAATTTATTGAGGTCTGTAAATTTTGGTAACGTTCCGATACCGAGAACTTATGCTATATCAATAAGCGCAAACTTTTAAAAAAATAATATCATGAAAAATATCATAAAAATAATTTTACTCACCCTATTGACGATTCAAATATCTTCATGCGATAAGGTAATTTTAGACCCTAATTCTACCTTAGAACCCGATGTTACCGGTAGTACCGAAAACCTAATTAAATTGATTAACGGTATTCAACAAAGGTGGAGTACCGACAGAAGTGGTGTTATCTATAACTTAACACATATCTCAGGGCTAAATACAAAAGAATTGCGACTGCTAAATCCGGGAAATTTAGACGAAAATGAAATTTTACTGGGCGGAGCCGATGTCAATGGAGGAAACGGAATATTAAACAATATTTGGACCAATGCAATGCTTGTTAGAAAAGAAGCTACTACGGTAATTAATGCCGCTGACGGGGCAACTGCAGATGCCTCTACTGCAAACTCTTTAAAAGCTTATGCACTCTTTTACAGAGCCATGGCACATGGTACATTAATTCAGTTTTTTGAAAGTATTCCGTTAGAAATCATCGATAATGCCCCTTTTAAAAACAGAGCCGAAGTATTACAAAATGCCATTAGCGATTTACAAACAGCGCAAGGGTATATCAGTTCAGGGCTTTCATCTGAAGTAACTTCAGGCGTATTCAATTCAGTAGACTTAGCAAATTCTGTAAATGCACTATTGGCGAGGTTTAACCTTATGTTAGGAAATTATGACGAAGCCATTGCCGCCGCCAATGCCGTTAATTTATCAGCAAATTCTACTTGGGAATATGATGCCGCAGTACCCAATCCTTTGGCATTTTGGTTTGGTTCTCAAAATGTTACTCAGGCTAGGGATTTGAATTTCGGACTTCCTTCAAGCCTATTGCCAAATACCAACGATGCCAGGATTCCGTTTTATATTACCGTCCCCGATCCGGTAAACGACCCTTCAAATTTCCAACTGATTGGCTTTTGGGCTGATAATTTAGACCAAATTCCGGTATACCTTCCGGGAGAAATGTTATTGATAAAAGCTGAATCTTATGCCAGAAAAGACGACCTTGTCAATGCAGTAGCGCAGTTAGATATGGTTTTAACAAAAACTGCCGCTAATGACGCATACGGCTTAGGGGCAAACTTACCCGCATACTCCGGAGCCATGACAAAAGAAGCTGTTTTAGATGAAATCTATAAAAATAGGCGCATTGAACTTTATTTAACAGGCTTATCATTAGAAGATACCAGAAGGTTTGGAAGGCCCGGTGCCACAGATGCCAATGCCGAGAGGAATAGAGATTTTTATCCTTATCCCAATGCTGAAAGAGATAATAATACCAATACACCTACGAATCCGCCTACCTAATAGGTAATAATAAATATTTGAATTAAGTTTAGTTTCTGAATGTATTTAGAGTAACACGTTTGTTACTCTAAATACAATTGGTTATACTTACAATGCCTAATCTCAATTCAAATTATCGGTGTGGATTCAAAAATAAAAATAACAACGTGTGAGAGTTAAAACAGGTTTAGAGATACTGACAGAAGATAAAAACCTTCAACATAAATTTAAAGGGAAAGTAGCCTTGTTATGCCATAATGCTTCTATTGACGCTACTTATACCCATGCTTCTTTCAAATTTAAAGAAATTTTTGGCGATAGATTTATAAAATTATTTGGCCCTCAACACGGGTTCACCACTGATGCTCAGGATAATATGGTTGAAACGGCACATGCTATCCATCCTTATTTTAATATCCCTGTATATTCTCTCTATTCAGAAACCCGTGTTCCAACCGATGCGATGCTCGAAAATATTGATCATTTTTTTATAGATTTACAAGATGTAGGGTGCAGAATGTATACTTATATTTATACTTTAACACTTTTACTTGAAAAATGTGTTGATAAGGATATTGAAATAATTGTACTAGACCGCCCGAATCCCATAAACGGAATTGATATCGAAGGAACTATTTTAGAACCCGAATACACATCATTTATAGGCCGCCACCCCATTCCGGTAAGGCATGGCATGACCATCGGAGAAGTGGCATTGATGCATCAAAAGTTTTGGGCAAAACAAAAGGCAAACCTTACCATCATAAAAATGAAACACTGGAAACGTAATATGTTTTTTGAAGATACCCAATTACCATGGATATTACCTTCTCCAAACCTTGCCAGAGCTCAGAGTGCTATTACCTTTCCGGCAACTGTTTTATTTGAAGGCACCCTTTTAAGTGAAGGCAGGGGCACCTCACAACCCTTAGAAATTGTAGGGCATCCAAGCATAGAACCCTTTTCGTTATATGCCCAACATTTGTCTGATACGGTAAGAAAATCAGGCTTAAAAGGAGTAGTACTCAGGCCCATAACTTTTCTGCCGACATTTCAAAAACACGCTAATAACGTTTGTGGCGGCTTCCAAATCCACGTAAGTGATAAAAAATTAATTAAACCGTGGCGCGTAGGGCAATTATTGATGCGCGAGTTATTTCACTACCTAAAAAATGACTTTGCTTGGAAAGAACCGCCTTATGAATATAATTATACACAAAAACCCATTGACATTATCAACGGTACGAACCGACTAAGAAATTGGGTAGAAAATAATGAACCTCTAGAAATGTTAGACTCTTTTGAAGAGTTAAAAGAGTATAACTATCAATTTAACACCATTAAAATCTATTAAAATGCCTGCTAACTTTAAACTTTTTTTAATTTGAACCCTATCCTTGTCTTTACAGTAATTGTTGTCTATTTTGCTATGCTCATGGCTATTTCCTATTTTACTTCTAAAAACAGAAGCGACGAAACATTCTTTACCGGCGACCGCAAATCGCCCTGGTTTTTAGTAGCTTTTGGCATGGTTGGCGCCGCACTTTCGGGGGTAACGTTTGTCTCTGTGCCCGGCATGGTTGGCAATAACTACTTTTATTTTTTTCAGTTTATCTTAGGAAATATTGTAGGTTATCTTTTTATCACCTTTGTATTAATACCGCTGTACTACAAATTAAGATTGGTATCTATTTACGGTTATTTAAACCAACGTTTCGGCGTAAAAACATACAAAACAGGCTCTTTATTTTTTTTAGTATCACAATCTTTTGGAGCGGCATTGCGCTTGTTATTAGCAGCTAAAATCTTACAATTTGCCTTTTTTGATAAATTACACATTCCCTTTTTTGTTACCGTTATCATCATCTTACTCTTAATTTGGCTGTATACTAACAAATCAGGAATTAAAACTATTGTTTGGACCGATACCATGCAAACTTTCTTTTTAATATTAGGAGCGGTGATGACCATTTATGCTATTACTTCTTCACTACATTTATCACTTGCCGATACCGTTCAAGAAGTAACCCATCACAAATACTTTAAAATCTTTAATTGGGAACATAAATCAGGAAATAATTTTTACAAACAGTTTATTGCCGGAATTTTAATTACCGTTGCTATGATAGGCCTAGACCAAAATATGATGCAAAAAACCTTAACTTGTAAAAATC